>JALSLS010000354.1 GCA_026988195.1 Methylomonas sp. | reverse complement strand
AAACGAATACCAACTCGATTATTTAACTAAGCATAACTGCCGTGGTTTCCAAGGTTATCTTTTTTGCAGGCCAGAACCTGCAAATGATGTTTTTAATCATCAGAAATCATTCGCACTTAAAAAAAACATGTGAAAAACCACTAACCCTGAAATTCAGGACATCGTTAGGAGCTTGTACGAAATAAGATATACTTTTTCCTGATTACCCATGAGCTTCAGCCGTATATAACACACTAGGTCCACGTCATACCAGCAGGGGTTGCTGGTACCCAGTGTATAGGGACATACGACCTGGATAATTAGCTTATACTTGATTATACAATCACCCCATCCTTGGGCTCTGGATCTCGGCACAAATCTGTCTGGAACAGATTTGCATTTACCCAAAGGGCATTATGCAGGATAGCATAATGTAAATCCCAGCCGGGATGACGTATAACAGTTGAGTCGGGCTTTTTATAAAATGGCTGAGACTCATACGTAACCAGGTAACCTTTTAAAATAGGGCGTTAGAACTGTTACTGAACGAAGGCACTTTTCTTTTGTCTTACTCAGACTGATTAATGATAAGATTTAAAGTAGCTCTTTTATTTCATACCCTCTATACGCTTAAATCATAATGAAAAAAACACTTTCCACTGAAGATTCAGCCTTATTCAGACAAACTATTGGTAAAGTCGAAGTGGTAGAAACAGATACCTTGCTATTATCAGCTAATAAAAAACCTAAGCCCTTCCCTAAAGAAAAAACCTTAAAAACAATTACTAAATTTGAACCCTCAGCAGATTTAGAAATTGAAAAACTTTACCAAGAAGATAGCCTTAGTTTTATCGCACCAGGGCTACAAAAGAATGTATTAAAAAAAATACGCAAAGGCTATTTCGGTCTTGATGCATCCATTGATTTGCATGGATTAACCAGTCAAGAAGCCAAACACCAGCTTGCTAAGTTTTTACACTACAGTATTGAAGATGGCTATCGCTGTGTACACATTATTCATGGTAAAGGCTATCGCTCATCTAACGACCAGCCTATATTAAAAAATGATATTAATGTCTGGCTACGCCTACATAAAAATGTACAAGCGTTCTGCTCTACCCCACCTAAAGATGGGGGAACTGGGGCAGTATTTGTACTTTTAAAACTGGCCGATAAATACGCTGAACAAGAAGATGCCGAGTACTAAGCGGTAATATACAAAAGGCATCATACCAATTTTGTCCAACCCGTAAGGCGGATGAATTGTTCCACGGTACAGATGATACATTTGATGCGCTGGCTGGATCGTAGGTTGGATGAGCGATAGCGTTATCCGACATGGACTTACATTTTGGTTTGAACGTTGGTTGCCGTGATGATCATGTTATTGGGATGATTTTATTTTTTGTGATGTGATGACGGAAGGCGCTGTCACTTTTCCATCCTACGCTTATTCTATTTTTGTGAAACCATGGAAACCATGGCGTCAGCCAGCTTGATTGATCAAAACCAAACTAATTAACACTTACCACCTCAGCAATAGAGCATTTAATACCTGCCGGAATTTCAATCTTATTCGAAAAATAAGCTCTTATATTAAAAGTACCACTGGCGGCATCAATCATTTTATCTATTTGTTTGATTTTTGCCTTACGCTTTTGATTAACGGGTGAAAGAATTTCAAGTTCGATTACCTCCCCTTTTATTACATTTCCAAAAGCACTGGAGTGAACAATCATATCAGCATATAAAAAAGAAATATCGGAGATTTTTACAACAGCCTCTGAGCCAACATACTCCCCTTTAGAAATATCTCCTTCGGTAATATAACCGCTTATAGGACTATATATTGTTTTCGTTTCAATCGTACTATTAATCTCATCCACTTCAGAATTAGCAACTCTTAACTCTGTTTTCATTTCATCGATTTCATTACTAGAAATCATATTGCTATCAATTAATTGCCTATGTCGCTGTAACTTTCGTTTTGCATATTCAGCTTTTGTTTTAGCTGTTTTTAATCGTGCTAATTCTTGCCGATTATCTAACCTTGCTATTTCTTGGCCTTTTTTTATATAGTCCCCTTTTTTCACATTAACCTTTAATAACACACCTGTTACTGGGCTACTCACTTTAACTTCTTTATTCGGCTTTAAGACACAGCCTATTAATTGATCTTTTTTTAAATCGGCATAAATATTAGGCGATAGGCCAATAAAAAAAGCAAATAATATAATATTTTTCATAGTACTTCCTAAAAGTTTTTTCTTCCTAAAGATAAAAGTATGTCTTGATAAGTGTTGCTTTTTAATAGTTGGTAACGAATAGCTCGATTTCTTTTCTCAAGCAAAAACTGAGTGCTTCGAGCAACAATTAAGACCACTTTGGTATAAAAATGGTAGAAGGGCTTAAATCGAAAAAAAGCAAGAAGGTATCTCCCCCACTCACCCGTGTATTGTAAAATCAAATCATCTTGAGTAAACAGGTATTCGAAACTACCTGCATCTCCTTGTCTAGCAGCTCTTCCCACTAACTGCCTATCCACTCGTTTACTCGTATCAAATTCACAGACAATAACATGTAAACCACCGTGTATTTCACATTCTGCTGATAGTTTTATATCTGTCCCACGTCCCGCCATACTCGTTGCAATAGTGATTGACCCAGACTGCCCTGCCATACTCACAATATTGGCCTCATCTTTATTTTGCTGGGCATTTAATACCTGATGCAAAATGTTTTCTTGTACAAAATAACGATGTAATTCTTCTGAAACATAAATTGAGGTTGTACCTATTAAAACAGCTCTACCAGCTTGACTAAGTAATTTACTTTTCTCAACAATGGCCTGATACTTTTCTTTTTTATTTAGAAAATTATACGTCCCATAATTTTGACGCTGACATTTTTTATTAGTAGGAATAATAACGATGGGTAATTGATAGATCATACCCAATTCTTTTCTAGCTTCAACCACTGTGCCAGACATTCCAGCTAAGTGAGAAAAATTTTGAAAGAATTTTTGAAAGGTAATTTGAGCTAGAGTTTCATGTGGAAAGGTAAGTGGACAATTTTCTTTTAATTCAACCAGCTGATGCAAACCTCTTTCCCAATTACGGTCGGCCATTAACCGACCTGTATGCCCATCAACAATTTTAACTTTATTATCATCCACTAAATAATCATAATCTTTTTTTAATAAATATAAAGCAAACAAAGCTTTATTAACCAGCGTATTTCCTCGACTGGACCGATTTAGCCCCCCCCATGCCAACAAGTCAGCGTTATATATTTTATGTCCGCCTGCCGCCAATAACTCTATTCGTTTATTTTTAAGGTCAATAATAAAGTCCTCATTTTCTACCAAACTCATTCCGAGTGTTAATGCTTCTTGATAGATAGATTCTTGCACATTATCCTTAACTGCATTACCTGATAGAATTAAAGGAGTTAATGCTTCATCTAACAAAACACTATCAATTTCATCAATAATAGCAAAATGTAAACCCCGTATCATGCGTTGCTTACTGACTAAAGAAGGCTGTAATAAACATTCCGAGTAGGCTTTTAAATAATGAGCTTTACCCGAAAAAAGCGTTTGGTCTTTTAGATAGTCAAAAACTAACTCGCTGGCAGTGCAGTAAATAATGTCGCAACGATATGCCTGTTTTTTTTGTTCGTCATTAAGGGATCGAGTAATGCACCCTACAGACAGCCCCAATGCTTCATATACCGCTCTGGTTTGTTCTGCATCCCGTTGAGTTAAGTAATCATTAACCGACAAAATATAACTAGGAATCCCCATTAAAGCCGCACAGGCAGCGGGCAAAATAGCCGTTAAAGTTTTACCTTCCCCCGTTTGCATCTCAATCACATTACCATATAGCATTGCCAACCCACCCAAAAGCTGGCAATCAAAATGATACATACCTAGTTTTCTCCCTGTAACTTCTCTTATCAAAGCCATTGTATAAGCAATAGTCTCTGTGGATGGTGATTGCTTAGATCGAAGTTTAATATGTAACCGTTGAATTTTCTGCTGCAAAGCAAAGCTATCCAGCTCTTCAATAATCAAAGCTTGTTTTTTTATCAGGGGTAAAAAATTTTTATAGTATTGTAATCGTGAAGCATATTTATGCAATGTGAAATATTGAAGGCTTCTCCTTACCCGTTCCTTCAAGCTCCATTTTGTAAATTTCCGAGACCCGACTTGTGCAAGATAGGATGTTGCTTGCATCGCAGGCAACCTAGACATCAAAGTACCTCAGAAAAAAGCGTCTAACGCCCCTATAGAGCCTTAAATATAAAGGTTCTGCTGGGTGACGAAAAACAATATGGACTCGTTCATTAGGGTACAGCAACCTATTTTCAGGGCATTTAATATCAATATGAAAATACTTACGAAAAGTCACTTTTTCTCCATCAGCTGTAGTATTCGTTGCGATCTCTCCACCTCCATCGATGGAAAGAATGTCACTTGGTAGGGTATTTAATGCTGCTGGAGAAATATGAACAATCTGTTGACTAAAAGTTTGCGAAAGTTCAGAAGCAAATTTAAGCTCTACTTTATTAGTATACTGACGAATATAATCTATATCTTCACTAGCAATTAAGGCGGTAATAAATGTTCCATCACCTTGAATGATAACTTGCCCTAGCAATTCCCCTCGATAAATATATCGACCCAATAAATGACTACTATCTTTAACCAGCGTCCCGTCCTTTGTAGCAAATACCCTTAACCGTTGTTTACGTTGTTTTAATTGAATTAACCGTTTTATTAAAAAAGTTTTTTCTTCTTGTAAAATAGTCGCCGTGGTTTGATCTGCATAACTTGCCTGAATACGCTTATCAATTTCTTCCAGCTGAAATTGTAATAATTGAATCTCAAGTCCTAGTTCATAGCCATCCAGTTCCAGTAATAAATCCCCTTGCTTTACTGATATTCCATTTTCAATAAAACTACGGCTAACAAAACCACCTTCTGTTGTTCTTAAACTCGCATTTTCAGAGGCTAAGACCACGCCTTGAGTTGAGCTTGCATAAGGAAAAGGAATAATAAACAACAGCAAAAAAAGCAGCAGAAAGAAAACACTTAACAATAGATAGAATCTTTTTATCTGGTAGGCTAATTTGACATTACTCCATAAACGATAAGCCCCTTTAATCATCGGTAATAAAAGCCCTTGAAATAACGTTGAAACAGCCAGTAACACACCTAATACAAAATATTTCCCTGCAATAAATAATGCAATCGTTATCATTAAACTCAAACGATAAAGATAAGAGGCAACCCCATATATGATAAGCCATTTCGCTTCACCTTTTGACAGTTCTGGACGGGGTATATTTTTTACAGCAAAGATATGATGTTGCAATAAATAAGCAATATACTGGGCGGATTTTTGTGCCAAATTTGGAATTTCTAGTCCATCGGATAATACAAAGTATGCATCAAATTTTAATAAGGGATTACCATTAAAGATAACAGTTGAAACACCCGTTATTAATAATACATTGTATAAAATTGCTCGTAATAAACCCGGTTCTGACAGTGTCCATAAGATCATCGCTATGGCGGCAATAAATAATTCGACCATAATTCCTGCTGCCGCAACCAACATTCGCTGATATTTATTTTCAAACACCGTGGAGGCACTGGCATCAACATAAGGGACTGGGTAAAACACCAAAAACATGATGCCTATCTCATGCACTTCGCCTCCCCAATACTTAACACTGTATGCATGCCCTAGCTCATGAAAACATTTAACAACTGGATAAACCAAAACGGCCAACAAGATATTTTCTAATGTTAATATCTTGTCACTCATATTATTATTTAACTCATCCCAATGAATGCCCGCAAGCATAATGCCATAAAGAACAAATACCAGCCATATACAGGCAACAAGAGGGTGAAATAATGGACGAATTAAAAAGGCTGTTGCAGTTAAAAAACGTTCAGGATCAAACACCGGTATTTTGATACTCAGCGGTGATTTAAAATATTGTAATATTTTCTGTTTTTTCTGTTTTTTCTGTCTTAAAAATAATTCTTCAATATCAGGAGCATCATTAAACTTAATAATATCAGACAAATATAACGACATGACAATTTGAATAATATCCTCCTGTGTTGGCATATTATCCGCCATACTAGAAAAACATAACTCCCATATTTGTTGCAAACTACGCTTACCATCCATTAAAGTGATAAGACGATAAACATCAGAATTAAATCGGTAACTTTGACCTGAAATATGGTTTTGCAACACATGCCAAATCACATCACGATATACATGCCGACTAATTTTAGTATGTTGATGCAGTGATATTTTTAAGTCTGAAACCCTGTACCATGAGCTACTAAATAAATCATCCCCATTTGCAACCACCGCTTATCCCCACCAAATCCAGTATTTCAAGCGTACAAAGTCGGCCATATCCCGAGTCCAAATTGACAATAACAAGCGTTCATCAATCAAAATTTTAGCCACTCCCTTCATGCCTAGTAATAACTGTTTCCGTGTTTTATCTTGTATCAGATGAGCTTCAGCAATAAAAAAAGCACCTTCATCATCCACTACAAGATTAGGTAATATCTTTTTTATCTCAAAAGAGAACCTTTCTTTGGGTAAGGCTGATAAATATAATTGTCCACTAAAACCAAGTTTAATATCTTTGATTCTATTTTCTGGGATTTTTAGATTAATTTTATAATGATCATAAGGAGCAATTTCAAATAACACTTCACCTTTACTAACATTTGCACCCAATCGCTGACTTAAATCCCCCTGAATAATAATGCTTTCAATCGGGCTTCGAATACTTGAGCGTTCAAGGTTCATTTCAACCAACTGTCGCTCAACACTAATTTCTTTTATTTGAGCATTTACAATATTTATTTCGGCTTTTTCATTAAGAGCCGTTGCTTTCTGTTTTTGTTTTTGTAATTTGCTAATCTGACTACTAAGACGAATTCTATCCAGCCGTATATCTTTATTATCAAGCTGAACTAAAGTAGCACCTGCTTTAATGGCATCACCCAACCGATAATCAGCTGTTTCAATATAGCCATCAAAAGGGGCAACAATAGTTCGCTGTTCAGTTGCAACTATTTCAGCTTTTGCAGCAAGGCGGTACTCAGTCGTCACTGTCTGAGTTGCTATGACGAATATAAGAAGTGCTGATGCTAAAATTTTACGACCAATATAATTTTTTCCAAACAATCGTATTAATTGTGTTTTTAACGAGTCAAAAACTTTATCCCCTATCCAGCGATCATTCAGTTTTTTTTCATATAATACAATTGCTGACATAGCTGCCAAGCTTTCAACTCTATATGCCTCGGCTTGGTCAAAAGGCTGATCCCGTTCAAGCGTAATAACAGCAAAAAGCTCTTTTTCTGAGTTATATAGAGGAATACTAAGAATGGATGCTGAAAATTCTTCTTTATCAATTAATTGCTGATGTTCAAGACAAATTGTTTTAATCCCATTGGCACAATCGAATTCAGGTAAACAAATTGATCTTTTTTGATCTGCCGCTTCATTCATTGCCTCTTCAAGTAGCCGTACAATATTTATACGCGTACTAACTTTAGAATTATGAGAGAAGTGCAACAGTTTAATTGACTGTGCTTTTTTAATACCAAAACTAACTCGTTGGCACTGAATCAATACCGAAAGTTCAGTCACAAAACTCATCACTGCACTGTCAAAATGCAGTTCAGAAAGTACCTTTGCTAGCAAATCTATATTATCCGCAATAGTTTCTAAGTTCTTTTCCTTCACATTAAGGTTTATATCAACCCAAATATTTTTTAAAAATTCAGCTTCTCCTTCTACCTTGTTCATGATGAGGGATAAGTCCGATTTATTATCAAGCAATAAATCAAGCACAAGAACTGCTTTTAATTCACTTTCAGAAAAGACTGGGTACGCAAGCAAAAATTTCACAGGGTCTACTGTGTTTTCAGCTGTTTTAGGAATAACAACGCCCGCCCTAGTTGAAATCACTTTTTCAACCAGTTCTGCAATCTCAAACGACATCGCTTGCATTAATGGAAATGCTGCTACCGTCTGATAACTTTCACCTTGTTGTACCAACACCCCTGCAACAATAATTTCTTCTGTCTTTTTAGCAAATTTATTCAGCCAGTTCTGATAAGCGGATATTATAGAGTCAGCATCGTTATTTATTTTAACCGTGGAATCCTCAATTGTTTCAGATTCGGCACTCATCCATGTTTCCCTTCATTATCTTTAAACTTCATCCATAACCAAGGTGATGTTAGATCCCCATCTTGTTGACTATCAGCCAAATACTCATTTGATTTTTCCAGAGTATCTTCATTATAAAAATTCCACTCTACTTGGGGTTGATTATTTGGTTTCGAATCTAATGGTTCACCCGCCTCATTACTTTCTATAGGTTCAGGTATAACGTAGTCTGCTTCAATATCAGCCAAGACATCATCTAAAAATAGAATTGGGTTTTTAACGATACGGATAAAATCTAAAATCGAACTTGCTTCCACTACTGGATTATTTTCTTCGTCCTTTTCTTCCTCACTATCATCTTCATTCTCATCATCAACAGTATAATTATGTAATAATTTATATAACATTGACTCAGGATTTAACTGATTATCACTTTTATTTCCATCAGCCGAATGAGGGTACAGAAGAGGATCCCCCACATCGGCAGAACTATAATTTAAACCAATAATACTGGTTAAAAACTCAGTGCCATTGGAAAGGACTCTATATGTTGTTCGTCCATAGTTCCCTATAATTAAATCATTCCGAGCATCAGCAATAAACAGGTCACTCCCAAAACCACCCATTACAGTGTCTGCCCCTCCACCCGTTGTTAAACGATCATTTCCCCCTGTAAACAAATCGACGGTCTGTACTTGCACTTGATTTTGGCTACGATTCACTTGCCCCCCATCGCCTATAATAAAGTCATTTCCTGTCGAACCATCGACCTTATCCCCAGAAACGCCCCCAAATATAATATCTCGATTCTGTCCTCCAATGAGTATGTCTGCCCCACCCAGCCTAGTTGATAACGTTCTTGCTTCAGTATAACGGCCTGTTAAATCAGCCTTAACATATCCCTCATCACCAATAAGTATACTTTCTCCACCTGCATTTTTAACATAATCAGAACCAACACCTGAGATAACATAATCCTCTCCGAACCCTGACCAAATAGTATCATTCCCTCCTGTTGCATTAACTTGGTCTGTTGATTTTATAAAGGAGCGAATACCCTTATTAAAAGCTATATAACCGTTATCTCCCGTAATACTATCTTTTCCATTCCCTGTGACAATCGTATCTTTTCCAAAACCACCTAAAACAGTATTATTCCCATCTCCTGCATTGATCGTGTCATCACCGCCGCTATAAAGCTCTATCGTTTCAATTTTGCTAAGCAATCCATTGTCATAAAAGAATCTACCTTGATCACCAATAATTCCATCATCATTTATCCCTCCTTTAAGGTCATCCCCTCCAGTACCACCAAGAATTATATTCTTCCCATCACCGGCATCAATAGTATCAATACCTCCAAGATGAGAATCTAGCGTTGTAGCATCACTGATATTCCCTTCAGTATCATAATTAATTTCACCATTATCACCAATAATATAATCTGCTTTACTGCCCCCTGTAATGGTATCTGACCCTATGCCACCCAGTACCTGACTGATACTGTTTCCTAGGGAAATTAAATCATCACCGCCAGTATCGTTTGTAGTGTCCAGGGTTTTTATTTGTTGACGGATACCACTGCTATAAAAACTCATTTGTGCATTATCACCTGCGATACTGCTACTACCTTCACTGTCTCCTGTGGTGATTTCATCTTGACCAAAACCAGTGATAATCAGTTTTTCACCATCACCACTGGTCACTATATCGTTGCCACCTTTATCAAAATCAGTACTTACTGCAAGTTTAACGGTGCCAGTGCTATTGCCTGCACTGTCGGTATTAAATTGAATCTGGCCGAAATCACCCAGAATGATATCTTTACCGGTGGCCGAGTTGATAATATCGCCTCCAGCGCCTGCCAGAATAAAGTTATCACCGCCTTTCGCATCAATAATATCTGCCGCGCCCAGTTCTGCATCGGTGGTGTGAGCGTCAACTATGTTGCCGAAGACATCATAATTAATAACACCATTATCACCGATAATATAGTCCGCTTTACTGCCACCAGTAATGGTATCTGAACCTATACCACCCAGCACCTGACTGATACTGTTTCCCAAGGTAATTAAATCATCACCGCCCGTGTCATTGGTCGTGTCCAAAGTTTTGATTTGTTGACGAATACCACTGCTATAGAAACTCATTTGCGCATTATCACCTGCGATACTGCTACTGCCGTCACTGTCACCCGTAGTGATCTGGTCATTGCCAAAGCCCGTGATAATTAGTTTTTCACCATCACCACTGGTCACTATATCGTTGCCACCTTGGGCAAAGTCGGTGCTTAAAGCTAATTTAACGGTGCCTGTGCTATTACCTGCACTGTCGGTATTAAATTGAATCTGGCCGAAATCACCCAGAATAATATCTTTACCGGTGGCCGAGTTGATAATATCGCCTCCAGCGCCTGCCAAAATAAAGTTATCCCCACCTTTCGCATCAATAATATCCGCTGCGCCCAGTTCTGTATCTGTCGTATGTGCTTCAATTATTTGACCAAAAACATCATAATTAATGACGCCATTGTCACCAATAATATAATCTGCTTTACTGCCACCAGTAATGGTATCTGAACCTATACCACCCAGCACCTGACTGATACTGTTTCCTAGGGAAATTAAATCATCACCGCCAGTATCGTTTGTAGTGTCCAGGGTTTTTATTTGTTGACGGATACCACTGCTATAAAAACTCATTTGTGCATTATCACCTGCGATACTGCTACTACCTTCACTGTCTCCTGTGGTGATTTCATCTTGACCAAAACCAGTGATAATCAGTTTTTCACCATCACCACTGGTCACTATATCGTTGCCACCTTTATCAAAATCAGTACTTACTGCAAGTTTAACGGTGCCAGTGCTATTGCCTGCACTGTCGGTATTAAATTGAATCTGGCCGAAATCACCCAGAATGATATCTTTACCGGTGGCCGAATTGATAATATCGCCTCCAGCGCCTGCCAAAATAAAGTTATCCCCACCTTTCGCATCAATAATATCCGCTGCGCCCAGTTCTGTATCTGTCGTATGTGCTTCAATAATTTGACCAAAAACATCATAATTAATAACACCATTGTCACCAATGATGTAGTCGGCTTTACTGCCACCTGTAATGCTATCGGAACCAATACCTCCGAGGACTTGGCTGATACCATTACCTAATACAATAAAATCATCGCCACCCGTATCATTACTTATATCCAGTGTTTTAATTTGCTGGCGAATGCCATTACTATAAAAACTCATTAAAGCATTATCGCCAGAGATACTATATTCATTATTATCAGATGTTGTTTCTACAACAACAGTGATGATGTCATCTCCTGCACCACCGATAATAGTTTTACTACCATCTTTAACAAGAATGGTATCGTTATCTCCAACAGCTAAATGGTCTACAAGACTAGTAACTTCTTTTAATGTTCCGGTACTAAGTAGGTTCTCATCCTGATTAAAACTAAAGGACCCAACATCACCAAAAATAATATCATTTCCACTTTGGGAGACAATTTTATCCTTGTTTGCTCCACCAAAAATAACATTATTGCCATCACCTAATATGGTGATGGTATCTTGGCCACCCAATTCAATTTGAGTACTTGCACTAAGAAGGTTTCCTTTTGCATCATAAATAATTTCCCCATTATCACCAAGGACATATGAATTACCTGCTCCTACCTGGATTTCATCATCACCAATGCCCCCAAGTATCTGGCTATTTCCATTACCCAAAATAATCGTATCACTTGCCCCTGTCGTATCATCAATGTCGAGTGTTGCAATTGATTTTCGGCTACCATCGGCATGAAACAAAATAACAGCATTATCCCCAGCAATACTATATGTATTAGTTGCCGATGTAGATGAAGCATTGACGGTAATAATGTCACTACCTGCCCCTGCAATAATAATTTTACTTCCATCTTTGACAGTAATTGTGTCAGCACCGCCAACAGCAAGCTCACCAACCAGACTTGAAATTTCTTTCAAATCCCCCGTACTAAGACCCAAACCATCTTGAGTAAAGGTAAAAAAACCATTATCACTAAGAATAATATCATCACCATTACCACTGATAATATTATCGTCACCAAAACCTGCAATAACAAGGTTATCTCCATCACCCAAGTTGATGATGTCATTAGCCCCTTGTGTAATCTCTGTGGTTATCGCATTTAACAGGTTTCCCTTAGCATCATAATTAATAACACCATTATCACCTAGGATATAGGCACTGCCATTTCCAGAACTTATTTCATCGGCACCCATTCCACCCAATATCTGACTAATACCATTACCTAAAGTAATAATATCGCTATTTCCTAAAATACCGAGTGTTTCAACACTAGAGCGAGAACCATCTTCTTGGAAAGTTAATTTGGCATTATCACCAGCGACACTATTTCTACCCGATCCCACAGTAACAGTATCACTCCCAATCCCAGCAATAATGACATTGGTCACATTTTCATCACCATCACCATCACCTAATCTAATAATATCATTGCCGCCAATATCTAAAGCGATAGACTCAAATAAAACCAAGTTACCCTCTAGTGTATATTCTGCACGAGCATGATCACTTGCAACAACATTAACGCCATCACTGGCAGAAATTTCATCTGCACCTATTCCAGCGATAATAATATTATTTCCACCTCCTGCATTAATAATATCGTCTCCACCCTCTGTAAAATCAGTAGAGGTAAGCCCCGTAATAATACTTGGGTTAATTAGGTCACGACTAACAGTCCCTTTATCTCCAAAAATAATTTCATTCGCATTTGAGCCTAAAACAGTATCTGAACCTGCATTTCCCCAAATAACTACATTTGAATCTAAATTTATGGTGGCAAGGCTAAGGTCAACCCTATCATCTTCAATACCTGCGATAATTTTAATTTCAGGAGCAAGCAATGAACCTCTAACATTTATACTGACCCCACCCACATCATCTTTTAAATAATCGGCATGAATAGTAATGCTATCTCTTGCTTTAACAATAGCGCCGGCATGGATGACGGTATCATCACCTGAATAGAGATATACAGAACCTTTCTTTGCATCGACTATTTTATTAGCTTCAATAACAATGTGATCTTTATTGGTAGTGGCATCAGTATCTGTTGCATGAATAGTTATATCCCCATCTTCAGCAATAATATCTTTGCTAATGGTTACAGGGCTTTCTGCAATTAAATCAACTGAAGTAGTCGCTATTAAGCCTTGATCTTCTGTTAATCCACCCACTGTTAGGTGACCTGTATTTCTTAGCCATACACTACCGCCTATAGATTTACCTTCTAAGAAACTTACTTTTGAATACAGACGGTTATCTTCTGTTCCAATATCCCCACTCGCAAATAAGCGGGTTTTTCCTGATAAAATATTATGCCCTGTAGGATTCCCATTATAAATGGCTCTTGCTGACAAAATAAATGCGGTATAGGCTATATTGGTAACATCACTGATTCCTTTGACTTCAACTGTATTCAGCCATAAGTCTCCTGTTGTTTCAATAAGGTATGTATCTAAATAACTACTTGAAGTTAATTTGCTTTCCGCTATGTTATTAGAGGTGTCAATATCCAAGTCATTTCCTGAAATACCAATTCCACCCTTACGCGCTTCAAGTGTAATATTATTCCCTACGACATCCACTCTTGGCAGACTTGCTAAACCCGAGCCATCGTCACCAGAATCAACAATTGAAACATCAGCTTTTAGATAAACATCACCTGTTGCAGAAATAACCTGGCCAACATTCATATTGCCGACTAATTCATTAATATATATGCCATTATTAGCGCTTACATTTAAATTGCTGTCACCGATTAAATCAATTTCCAGAAAGTCATTACTTTCACCTATGCCACCATTATTGGTATCCAAGGTAATACTTTTAGCTTTGATTTTTTCAAAATCATGGTTCAAACCATCAACAATTGAACCGTTTTCTGTTTTTAGAACCACCTCACCTGTGGCTGAGAAAATTGCCTCAATATTTATATTCCCATCGGTTTCAGTAATATAAGTAGAATTAAAAGCACGGGTTGTGAGTAGAGCATCTGCAAATAGATTCATTCTAATTGCTTTATCTATAGTACCTATTCCCTCCTCAGCGGCTTCAAGGATGGTATTACTTCCCTCAATATTAATTTGCAAAGCATTATTGGCATTAGTAATAGAGCCAGCTGTTTTGATTCGTACTTCACTTGTTGCTTTAATCAGGCCGAGTTGCATATTATTCTCAGAGCCTAAGAATGCAGTTCCTCCTGCATCAACATTTATTATGCCAATGGCGGTAATATCAATATCATCCTTTTTATCAATACTAATGGCTTTTAGTATTACACCTTCAGCTGTTGGGTCGAGTTCAACTGCTAATATCTGAACATCTTTAGCTGATTCATTTTGTAGCACGTCATCTGTTCTTAAAGTGATGGTATCTGCTGAAATAGCTGTGATTTTATAACTAAGAGACCCTTTAACATCATTACTCTTAGTCTTATCAAGCTGAATATCCATACCCACTGTTAATCCATCAGTTACCCAGTTACCCCCATCTACACGCTGAATTTTATCAGCAACGGTATCACTATGGATAAAATTCACCGTAGCAATAATAGGGGCATCAAGCTGCAAAAACACAATATCAGTACGTTCTGCAGCTGCTAATTGAACGCGTTCTTCATCTGACAAGTCACCATCTAATAAGACATTTAAACGGCTCCCTGAATCGCCCGTATTAGAAGAGGTAATAATAGTGACATTATTGCCTTTGATATTAACATCCTCAACCGCCGTTTGCGTATCGGTCACTGGCTTCATTAACCCCGCACTTAGCAAACTTAATAACTCACTTTCTGTCCAGACTTTAACGTCTTCAGTTAATCGTGTTTTATCAGCCTCAGAAACGGTATAACTAAATGTACTATTAAAAACATCCCCCTCTACACCCCATTCACCATGTAAAGTATGGTATTCAGCAGTACGTTTTTGTTCCAGAGCGGTAGTCGCATTAGCATCCCAAGCCAATTCATTCTCATAATAAGTTTTTTCTTCTGGCTGAAGGGTGACCTGAAAATTCACATCATAGATAGAGGGATCATTCTGAGAATTACGATATTCCCAATAAGAAAAATAAGACCGTTCTTTAGTGGTTTGAAAACCATCAATGATTTCTTGTTTCTTAGCACTAGCGCCTGTGCCTTCGGTTAATTGTAAGTCCTTCCAAAGTCCATTAAGTAAAGCATCATAAGTTCGCTCATCTCTAACCGCAATTTCATTGCCATCAGTAAGCTGACCTGATCTAACCTTAATATAAACATCACCCGAACTTGACAGTGCTTCTGTTAGATAAAGGTTGCCGACCGTTTCTTCAACCACGATATCGCTTGCAGCCTCAAGAAAAACTTTATCAGAACTATCAATTAATAAAGGAGAATAGATCGGGCCATCCAATTTGCTTCCTAAACTACCCGCAGCTGACTTAATAATAATTTTGCTACCGTAAACCGCATCTGTACTTGTGGTGTAAATATCACCCTTAGCGGTTAATGAAACCTCTTCTCTCGATTCAGCTTTGACCTGCTTAATAGCGAGTTTTCCCAAAATTTCATTAATAAAAATATTGCCAATGGCAGAAGTAGCAATAAGCCCAGCAGTAGAACTATCCTCAACATCTGTATTGATCGCAAAAATCCCACCAACTAAATTACCTTCTCCAACCCCTTCACGGCCATATAACTCTATCGTTTTACCACTGACAAAGGCGATTGAATTTTGCTGTACAATTTTGCCTTGGGTAGAAATGCTGGTTTTACCAGTATTATTTAAAATACTATCGCCCAAAATAATATCGGCACCTTGCACGGTCGATGTAATATTGACCGTTGCGGTGACTGCACCAAAGAAATTAATATTAACATCATGATCAGCTCTAACTGTATGCGTATATAAATTAGTATATTTTTTCTCGGTAACAGTCCTTGTCTCAAATTCTTCATAAATAGTTGCAGAAAAATCCGCATATCTTATTTCTATTGCAGGATAAGGAATATTGGCACAACCAATAAAAGGAATACACACTTCAGTATATCTAATAACAGGAACAGGATAAGGAACACTAATCGTTGCTTCCCAGCTTTCAACTACTTTATTTTTCCAAGCTTCGTATATAGTAATTGTTGCAGAGTCATAAGTTGGATCAGAAACCTTATATCCCGCATCCCCATAATTAATACCAACTTCTTGAATCCCATAGGTATAGTCACCCAGTGAACTATCATTATCAACATAATAGTACACACCTTCATCCATTAATTGAGGTGGAGCAATATTCCTAGTGAGAGGATCTGATGTTCGAGCCTCTGGAGTAAACCCTAAAGCATCTGCTAACGCACTGGTAAATTCAAGGCCTAATAACTGAATTTCATATGTATCATGTGTAGTTTCGGTTTGTAATTTTTCACCCACTGTCCATCCAGCACGTTGACCATCCTGGATGTCATAAGTAAAACTATTGCTTGTGACATTTTCTATTACTTTACCCGTTTCTGTTACTGTCACCGTACCATTATCTTCATATTGATACAGCTTAGAGTAGGATCCATCTTCTGCTTTCGATTTATCGACTAATAAAAGAGTCCCCGAACCACGTTTAGAAATATCTACCCGATTAAGTTGTACATTGTAGGATGTATTATTTGTAACATTAATGGAACCATAGCCCCCAAGAACATTGATTTCTCCATAGCCCGTATTTAACAAGTGCCCATGTAATTCAATATAGCCACCCTTAATCGCCATTTCAGAAACAACGATATTATCACTAGCCCGATCATAATAAACCGAGGTTCCCCCAATGGTTTTTATTTGCCCGCTATTGGCATCGTAGTAAGAAATAACATCATTTGTCCTGACACTATCAAGTTTAACTCGTGTGACAGAAGGAGGACTGGCTAAAATACTAGCAATTTCCTGTTCAGCACTATTATCAATAGTAACGCTAATATTTTCACGTCCACTTTGAATAATGCCATCTAAATTAATATACTCAGCTTTAATAATAATTCTATCGGCTTGTATAGTCGGAGCATCTGGCTTTTTCACAGCAAGTGCATTTACCTCACCAGGCCTCGCTGAGGTTGTTCCGTTATTCGTTACATCTTTATATTTTGCATAGATATTACTATTGACATCAAACTTAGAAATTCCCTGAACAATAAAACTACCACCCGCAAAAACAGTTAAACTCTTCGCGGCAACCTGAGCATTAAATTCCACATCACCATATGGGTTAAGAACTTGTAACGCCCCTCCATAATTTAAAATGGTGCCACTCACTCGAATTAAAGATTTAGGGTATTTCTGTGCTAATGAATCAGGGTCAAAACTGTTTTGTATAGTAATCGTATGCTTTTTTTGTTCTTCAGTTAATTGCGATGGAGGCGTCGCAATATTAGTGAAAGCAACACTTTCAGCATAAGCAATAGAAGCATTATTAAAAAGAGTCACTCCCGCAGCTTGTATTCTAGCTCGAATTTTTAATTGCCCCTCATCAAGCCCTGAGCCTCGGTTTTCAAAATCCTTCTGAACCTCTATTTCTGTTTGTATGGCCGCATTATCAGCAATTTCTAAACCATTAAAAAACAAGCCTCCGACACTTTCACTAATAATAATACCTTGTAAATTTAACAATACAGGGGTTTTATTTTCAATAATAACTGATGCATCACCTGCTGATTCTGTAATCCCACTACCATATAAGGCATCACCCCAGACTCGAATTTCACCCGCACTGGCATTAATAGGTGCAATATCAATCATAGAAGCAGTTTGACTGCTTCCACCACCTACCAGCACCAATTCCGCCTGAATACGGGTAATTTCTTTTGCATAAAATGCTTTTAAATTATCGTTATGATCTTTATAAAGATCATAACTTGCCTGTGCCTGATCAAGTTCACGCTGTAATGAATTGCTTAAGGTTGAATTGCCGATTGTAAAATTTATCTCACCTGTTGTCTGAGTTTCATCAATACCCACCGTTTTTGCATTCCAGTCAAACTCATCAAACACAATAGCTTGATGTCGTTTCGCGCCTGTTTTAACCGTCCCATCAATAACAATCACACCATGAGCGCTCACCTCAAGCTCTGATTCCAAATCAGCAGTAGCACCAAGTGCTGATAACCACGACACTGATTTTGCACCAACATTAGTCGAAGTATACCCTCGGTTTTCTGCATAAAATTTAGCATCTCCTCCCGCATTAATAACAGATCCAGCACTCAGTTTTATAGTGTTTTTCTGGTCCATTAGAAAAACCGCATCCATTTTATCTAAGGGGATCAAACTTTTAGCAATAATATCGGTACGCGTTGTAACGCTATATTTATTACGTTCAAGATCACTCCCAATACCCGCCATCGCATAAAAGTCTCCCCCTGAATTAATGATAGCCCCTGTACCAATCAGTACTTCATTAACAGGGTTATAGTAAACAATTGACTTCATCAAGGTACCTGACACAAGTGCAATCACATCAACCCCCGTAGTCGCCCCTACAGTGCCACTGCCTTTTGCCGCCAGGCTCATAACACCAGAACTATCGAATCGCGCATTGTTGCCAATATTAACTTTAGCAACATCATTAGCAATATTAATAACGCTTTCAACCGCTGCAAGCCCAACTAAACCTGCCATTTTAGATGATACTTTTTCATTCGCAGTAATATCGTTAAAGGCTTCGATATTAAAGAGACCACCAATTCCATATTGATTAAGTGTGACATCATTGCCAATATTAACCAGAGTAGTCAAAGCAAAATTAGTACGTGTTCCTAAATTTGCTCCCGCAAGTAAGCCGCCTGTTGTACCTGAAATATGCGTGGCATATTTATCTTTTTGAACAATATTCTTGGCAACAATATTAATACTGGCTGCAGAAATATGAGCATTATTAATCACATTTACAGCAACATTTGCAGTCAGCACATTAGAAATAGAAGCTCCACTTCCCGCTAGCAAGCCACCTGTCAAAGTTGATAATCGACTATCAAACTTTGCCGTATGTGTTGCCTCAACATTTAAATCTCCGGTTAAATAAATTTTACGACTAGTACTCGCTGATCCTATCTCAGCAATAACAGTTGAAGTATTCGTGTTTTCCACTTTTGCCGAAGATAAAGAAAAACCAACTGCTGCACCTAATGTATAAGCCTCGCCGTAAGCTCCATCTTGACCTAATGCATTTACATTTAAAGACCCAGCATTAATCGCAGTATTATTACCGATGAATGCTTTTACACTACTAGTAGAAATAGCTTTTATCGCATTGGCACCAATTGATCCCAGCCCCCCTACGGTAGCAGCGGAAACTTTGACCTGCTGTATCGCCTGATTAATGGCTGATACCGAAATATTACCTACAACACTTAATGTTGCATTATCAACAATACTGCTAGTAACAATGGCATTAACTGTGCTTTTGGCTAGCGTTGATTGCCCCCCTATTAATATGCCACCCGCAAGCCCTTTAAGAGAAATATCACTCATATAAGTTTTATTATCTTGCTTATTTAAAATAGCATTAACCGTTACGCTATTAGCCGTTATCACTCCCCCTAATGAAGCGGTAATAATCGGTGCTATCAAGACAGTTACGTTACTTGCGCCAACTGCAAGTGTTCCAGAACTTAATGATTCAGTGACAGCATCAATAGCCAGTTTTGATTCAGCCAAAATAACAACATCACTCACGTTTAAAGTCGTTGTTAAAATATAAGCATCAACAACCGTTGAAATTGAAGTTGTTAAATCTACGCCACCACCCGCTACGGAAAAGACACCAGCCGCAAGAGAAGAAGATAGCACTTTTACGTCTATCCTCTTATTATCAAGGGCTTTAACATATACATGCCCTGCCGTATTAATATCCGAGCCATCAATATAAGATTTCACTGAGCCTTGAATATCACTCACACCCGTAATAACAGCCGTACTTAGGCTTAAACTAAAGCTAAACCCAGCAGCGGCTGAACTTGCAGCAGCTGCTGCATTGGTCGTGATAGTACTATTTTCGATAGCGCTAACATCGACATCACCCTTCAATTTCAAAGTAGAATCCGAAATATAAGCAGCAATATCATTTGCAATTAAATTTTTTGCCAAATTAATCCCGACACTAACAGAGCTTGCAATAAAACCAATTGACGCGGCTACTGCCGCTGTAGCACCAACACTGGTGATATTGGCATTATCAATGGCTTCAACAGTAAGCCTACTTGCTGTTGCGGTGCTGCCCAGCGTAGAACTATTGTTAATATAAGCCCTAACTGTTGCAGCCGTTTTATTTAGACTGGACGTCGTTGCCACAGAGGCTGCTGCGGCTATCAATCCTGCTGAAGCAGCTAATGACTCAGAAACAACACGCGCATCAATCGTTGCCGTATTAGTAGCTGTCACATTAATAAGACCTTTATTACTCAAAGTCGAATTATCAATATAAGCCTGAACGCCAGTAAACCCTGCTGCCTTGTTATCTTGGTATACCCACTCACCTTTATCACCATCCCACTGGCGAGTTAAATCATATCCAATCATATTATAAGCATTGGCGCTACCAACAGCAGCACTAACGCCCACCACCCCAGCACTGACGGCATCAGCGATAGATTCTATTTTGGCATTAATAACGGCTGTATTTTCCGCATTAATGTGTATATCTGAAAATACGTCAAGCTTACTATCTTTAATATAAGCCTGAGTATCTGTCAAAATAATATTATTCGCATTTGCACCCGCACCACTAATGGAAACGCCAACAAACCCTAGAGATGCTGCAACAGAAACACCGGTTGAGGTTGCTTTAATAGTTGCCGACTCAATAGCTTTAACAGAAATACTACCGACGGTTGCTTTTATGTTTGTATCTGCGGCATCAATATATGCCTGTGTTGAACTACTGATGGTGTTTTCAGCCAATGAAATACCTAAAGCAACACTAACCCCAACCAAACCAATTGCACCCGCTATTGAATTGGCTGAGCTAAGAGAAGTAATTTTGGAAATATCCGTTGCCTTGATAACGATATCTTTGGCAACCACACCATTAACACCATCCCCTTCTATATAAGCCTTAGTAACAATACCAATGTAATTTTTAGAAATAGAGCCACTCGCAGTCAGCCCCACAGAAACCAGCCCACCTGCTAAAGAAGCTGTTTTAGCCTTCACATTAGCCTTAATTGTTTGTTCTGATAATGCTGTAATAGTGAGGTTACCTAAAGGTTGTGTCGAAGTGTCAACAAGTCCATTTACACTTGTGTTTTTAAGATAAGCCGCTACTTCAGCTGAACCGGCTTTAACATCTTTGACATATTCCCAGTTTTTACTTAAGTCTTTATTCTTGACATCTTTATCTTCTATCCTTTGCGTAGCTTCTCTATCCGTAGGCCCTACATAAACCCATTCTCCCCCGTCCTCTGTCACACCAATTCTATTCTCAGCCCATGATCCACCCACACTCAGTGAAACACCTACCAATCCAAGCGACAGTGCCGCCGATGCAGCCAAAATATCAGCATCAATCTTAGAAATATCACTGGCTGTAATAACAATATTGCGCTCACTATTTACCAGACTATTATCTATATGCGCTTTCGTTTGGGTCTGAATTTCATTATTTGCATAGGCTCCAGAGGCACTAATAGCCACCCCAGCATAAAGCCCTGCCGCAGCTGCAAATGATGCGGCAACAGAAAAAGCCTTAATACTACTGTCACTGAGGGCTGTAATATCTATATTACCGCCCGATACATTAACTTCCTTATCCGCTCGACTAATATAAGCTTCAACCTGATTGTTTATAGTATTAAAAGCCAAAGAGATGCCTACTGAGATAGCAACACCCGCAGCAGCGAAACCTATACCAACAGAAAGAGCGGCGGCCGCTACATCTGCTTTAATCGTTGATTTATCACTTGCACTTATACTGAGAGCATAGGCAGAGTGAATACCTTTGATGCCATCGCCATCAATAAAAGCTTTAACATTTGTGGCAATTGCGTTAGTCGCAAAGGCTCCTGAACCTGCAGCTCCAACACCTGCAATTCCACCAATGCCCAAACCTACCGCAGCCGAAGCCACGATGGCATTAATTGTTTGAGTGGATACGGCTTTAATTGAAAGTGTGTCTCCCACATTAACACTGGAATTTATCAGATAAGCTTGTACCTCTTGACTAGCCGTCTCATCTAAACTTTCAACCCATTCCCAGTTTTCAGATTTTTTACGTTCAGCAACTTGATCGCTTAAGTTAGGGTTACCCTGATAAACCCATTGCCCTTCATTTAGTCCATAACCAATGTAGTTTTTAGCCCAAGATGCACCAATACCTACTCCAACACCAGCCGTACCTCCGATGCCTAATGATGCCGATGCACTCAGAATTAAAGCCTTAATATTCGCACTGCTATTTGCAGTAATAGAAAGACTTCCCGCCGTTGTAATATCACTCTCACTAATCAACGCATTAGTCTTAGTCACAATAATATTTTTAGCATAAGCACCTGCGCCTGCTACAGCAACACCTGCAGCTCCTCCTACCCCAATAGCAACAGATGCAGCCGCTGAAATGGCATCTATAACAGACGATTGCTCAGCACTTAGTATCAGGTTACCAGGGCGTTCTGTAGAAATATTAGTCACAATATTCTTAATACTTGCCTCAACCTCACTACTGATCATATTTTCAGCAATAGACCCAGCAATAGCAATAGAAACACCTGCCGCACCGCCAAATGAGGCAGCAATAGCTGCGGCTCCCGCCTCCGCATCAATTGTTGAACTATCTGCTGATATAATTTGAATGGAATCGGCTCTAAATGAAAAAGATGTTCCATTTCCTTCAATAAAGGCTCGAGTATCCATGCCTATCCGGTTAGTGCTATAAACACCTGATCCTGCAACACCAACCCCCGCAGTACCACCCACAGATATTGCAGCAGACCCTGCAACCACAATAGCATCAATATTCTGCTTAGAGGCTGCAATAACCTGTAGTAATGTTGCGGCTTCCACGCCATCAGTCACAACACCTTTTAAAGCAATGTTAGCGTTTTTTATATAAGCTAGGGTTTCAGCAATTCCTTTATTGTAAGGTTCTACCCATTCTTTACTCTCGTCTTCACTGTCTACATTAGGATTAGAAGTATCAACCCATTGTCCTTCACCAGGTTGCCAGCCAATAAAGTTACGAGCAACTGCAGCCCCTAAAGCGATCCCAACACCTGCTGCTCCCCCTCCACCTGCGGCAGCTGCACCCGCAATAATCTTAGCTTCAATTTTTGCTGAGTTATCCGCACTAACGATTAAAAATCCACTTTCACTGATATTAGCCGCATCGATAAAAGCTTTTGTCTTTGTTAAAATAATATTTTGAGCAACGGCTCCAGCACCAGAGACAGAAACCCCTACCGTGCCTCCAATTGCAATGGCCACAGAAGCCGCCCCTGTATTGGACGTAATCGAGGACTTACTCATAGCAGCAACTTGAACCCCCTGTGTTCCAACAACACCTAAGCTAACCGCTTGAATATATGCCTGAGTTTCGCTAGTAATTTTATTATCAGCAAGAGCAACAGCCAAAGCAACAGAAACACCCGCAGCCCCAGCAAATGAAGCGGCAACAGAAGCGGCTCCAACATTAGCTTTAATTGTTGAGTTATCCGTTGCACTCACACCAATAATGCCTGCTGCAATACCTTTTATGCCATCATCGCCTTTAATATAAGCTGTTGTATTTACACCTATTTCATTAAATGCTATCGACCCTGAACCTGCCACACCTACACCAGCTGTACCCCCTGCCGTAACAGCCATAGAAGCAGCTACAACCAAAGCATCTATAGTTTGTTCTGACTCGGCATTAACTGATAAGTTACCCGTTACAACAGCACTAGAATTTATAATATAAGCTTGTATTTCAGCCTCGCCACTACCGCTATCCTCTGCCTCACTGCCTATAAAGTTACGCGCAACAGAGGCTCCCAAAGCAACCCCGACTCCCGCAGTACCACCTGCCGCTGCAGCTAACGAGACAGCTAAAATTCTAGCTTCTATTTTTGCAGTACTTTTTGCGTTAATTAAAAGAAAACCCGCCGTTGTTATTTTACCGCCATCGATAAAAGCATTGGTTTTGGTTAAAATCACGTTTTGAGCAACTGCTCCAGCGCCTGAAACAGAAACGCCTGTTGTTCCTCCCACAGCGACACTGAGCGCAGCGGCGGCCGTATTAGACACAATGGTTGATTCATCTACCGCATTTAGAACAATAAAACTACTCGCATCAACTTTGGTATCCGCCTGTTTTATTGATGCTTCAACCTGGCTACTTATCCGATTATTAGCAAAGGCAATGGCCATCGCTACCGCAACCCCAGTTGTCCCTGTAAAAGAAGCGGCAACCGAAGCGGCTCCAACATTAGCTTTTATGGTTGATTTGTCTCGCGCCATAAGATTCAAGCCAACAGTATCAATTCCTGCTGTACTATCACCTTCTATAAATGCGCGGGTATTAACCCCTATATTATTAAAAGCAACCGATCCAGAACCTGCTGCTGCAATACCTGTTGCACCCGATGCTGCAATGGCAACTGAACCCGATAAAACCAGCGCATCAATCGTTTGTTCAGTCTCTGCCGAAATAATAATATTGCCAGAAGTAATCACATTACTGTCTTTGATAAAGGCATTATTTGATGAACTACTCAGCTTATTACTTGCAAAAGCAGCCCCAATAGCAACCCCCACACCAGTAGAGCCAGAAACACCTAAAGCAAGTGAAGCTGCGGCAATAGTGGCATTAATGGTGGCTTCATTTTTAATCTTAACCGTTATATCTTTAGCGGCTTTAATATCACTCGCTTCTATATAAGCCAGGTTTGTACTACTAATTTCATTGAGAGCTACTGAACCAGCCCCCGCAACAGCAACACCTGTTGATCCAGAAATAGCGGCACCTAATGCACCCGCAGCAGAGGTTGCATTAATAATATTCTTTATTGCTGCTGAAATGACGATATCTTGAGCGCTGGCATCTAAATCTGCAACCGCCTTAATATACGCCTGAACATCTGAATGAATAGTATTTTGAGCGTAGTTGGCAGCCATTGAAATGGCTACACCTGTTTTCCCTGATAAGGCAGCCGCAGCGGTTGCACTAACAACCGTGGCATCAATTTTTGCCATATCACTCGCGGTAATAACAATACCTTTTCCGGCAACAATTTTGGTGACTCCATTAATGGATGCCGTCACTTTTTGTCTAATAGTATTGGTAGCAATGCTCGCGCCAATAGAAGGAGCTACTGCCGTCCTTCCACTTAAAGCCACACTTGCACTCAACACACCAACAAGTGCTTTAATCGCATTTTTATCACTGACTAAAGCGGTAACAATAATCTGTCCACCAGCCTGAACATCAGTTGCTTTTATAGCAGCGTTGATAACTGCAGTATCGGAGCCAATAGTATTAATAGCAACGGCCACACCCACACTCACAGGAACAGCATTACCCTTAATACTTAAACCAACCGATGCTGAAATCTGTCTAATTTCCGCTGTAATTTGAGAGAGATTATTAACTGATACTGAAATATTGCCTTCTTTTGCTTCAAGGCTATCCACCAAATTGGTTTTGACTTTATTCCCTGCAATATAGGCATTGGCCGAACCATCAACTGTATTTAATGCAGAACTTCCTCCACCAGCAACAGAGACCGCATCGCCTTTGCCTGAAAGTGATAAAGCAACCGCGGTTGCTTCCATAACACTAACAATACTGCCACTTCGGTTAGCCTGAACATCTATATAGCCATTATTTGCTATTAATGAATCGACATCGGTATAGGCTTCAACATCATTGTAAACATCATTGGTTGAAAAGCTACCTGAAATAGTGACATCAATCACCTTGGCGGTCAGTGAAAAGTTAAATGTCATTGAAGTTGAGATGATATTAGATTTAATACCCGCTATATCTTCTGCCTTAACAACAATATTACCATTGCTTGCTGTTATCGTATGACTGCTACCCGCTATATAAGATTTAGTTTCTGTTGCCACCTTATTTAAAGAGACTATCGCTCCAATAGTGATGCCTTTAACTGAACTGCTCCCGCCACCAGTATCTGGAGTGCTATCTGCACCTGGATCAACAGACTTAACAGCAGTTGTTATCGCTGCTGTTTTCTCATCAACATCCGCAATTTTTTCTGCCAATGTTTCCGCTTCTGCCAACATTTCTGCCGCTTTTTCTGCCACTTTCGCAGCTTCTTCAGCATTCTCAAGTACATCTGGCGTTTCAGGGATATTATTTACCAGTGCAAGCAGATTGACTCCATTAGCAAATAAATCACCAATTTGGGGTAATACTATTGAAAGATCAAAGAATATATCAGGTAAAGAAATAGCGATCTCAGGTAGCTCAAAGGTTAACAGCTCAGTTAGCATGTTATAAACATTTGTCAGCAATCGCCCAGCTTCCGTGAACACACTAACAACGCTATCAAGCGCTTCTTTGGCCGCTTCCAGTGAGGCAATATAGGCGTCCATAATTTCACTACTGACTTGTTCTGCCGCTTTTACCAACAAATCAGCAATCGTATCGGCTAACTCTGTTGCTAGCGTTATAATATTAGGAATACTACCCAGTAAACTGCTAATACTATCGACCCAATCATTCATTAAATCGAAAAAGCCATCTAAATTCACAAAATCAACAGCAAAATCAGCTAAGCTTTTTATTGCATCAACAATATTTTCGGCCGCATTATATATAGCGTCTGCTGCATTAGATAAGGCAGCATAAATAGCATCGGCAGCATCAGAAAGAGCACTCGCAATACTTGCTAGACTAATTTCTGGAAAGCTGAAATCAAAATTGAAATCCAGATTAAAATCGAAGTCAAAATTCAGATTAAAATTTAAATCCAGATCGAAATCAAAATTAAAATCAGGAAAGGTGATTGCGGATAAATCAATGCTTGGAATAGTTAAGCCTGAAAAACTAATACCCGGCAATTCAAATGGATTATTATCAGAACCAATAGAGGAATAAATCTTAGCGCTATTATTTGCCGTAACCGTGATTCCAGTCGCCGCAGTCACATCACTATTCTGAATATAGGCCGAAGTCACTAAAGGGTCTTTAGTACCAATATCTGATCCAATAATAGCATCAACTGTTTTTGAAAATATATCCTGAGTTTCCCAGCCAATGGTATTAAATGCGAGTGTTGCACTTATGGATGCCCCTGATGATTGAGTATCACCTGTTGTTTTTGCAACAATAAAGGCCGTATTATCAGCAAGTACAGAAACAGCACCTGAAGTTGTGTTCACGGTACTGTCACTGATAAACGCGTTATTCGTTCCCTGAATAAGGTTGGTGACAATAATTCCATTAACAGCGAATGCTCCTTTCCCGCCTGAGGCTTGAACACTACTTTGATTTGTTGACAGAATAACTGCACTTTCTGTAGTAGAAATAGCCACGCTACCAGCAGTTATGCTAAGTTTTTTTGCAGATGCTTCAATATGTGTCTGTACATTATTTTTAACAACTAAAGCACCTACCGCTACTGAAGCGTCCGAACTAGCAATCTTTTTGGCGATAAAGCTACCTAGTTTGGAAGCTGCAAGGTCTATCAGACCTGAGACATCAACCACCTCATCCCATTTTGCAGTATCAGAAAAATCTTCATTTAATAAGTCAATTTCAGCACTTTCACCTAGATAGGTATAAAATTTCTCAGGGGTTCCTCCCTTACTGTGGTCACTAGCGACTCGCACTAATTGGTCAGTTGCTACGGTTTGCCGACCAGAATGTGAACTAAATTGATAATCACTTAAATACCTTTGAGCCACGCTACCTAGGATGGAAAACCCTGTATCATTCTTTGTGACTTGAATAGCCTTAAGCGTCGTAGTTGCCAAGATTTGTGCATCATCAATCGCATCAATTTTCACACTCCCAGTCACTTGAACCTGACTTGCGGTACTGGTATCTGAATACATCAAGGCTTTGGTGCGAGTACTCACATAGTTTGTGGTTAAAGCCGCCGCAATGGCTTTGCCTGAAGCCCCTACTAAAGCACTAGCAGAAGAACTCACTTCGTTACTCAGAATGGAAGTGATTTTAGAACTATTCTCAGCCTTCAGCGTTAAATTACCGCCTGCATTAACATCACTATTACTAATAATGGCATAGGATGAAATAGGAGATGTATCGCCCCCCGAAAGTAAATCAGTACCAAACAAAGCATCAAATGTTTTGGTTAGAATGTTTTCAGCAGCCCAGCCCACGGTATTAAAGGCAATGACCACACCAACACCAGTATCACCAGTCGTCACTAATGCTCTGGTTTTTGCTGTCAGGCTTGCCGTATTTTCACTAATAACGTCTATATCATTCGTGGAAAATATTTTGCTATCTTTAATACTGGCTATCGCATCACTCAGTACAAAGTTGGTTGCAATAACGCCGTTAACTGCAATGGAGTCACCCGACCCATACGCACTCCCTCCTGATGATATAGATGAGCTGTCAATATCGGCATCAATACTGGCATTTTCTATCGCTTTAACTGTAATACTTGCTGTTTTATCAACATCACTCAGCCGAATATTTTCTAAATATGCTTCTGCCCCACCTCTAACATCATTTCTGACGATAATTCCACCCACAGCAACCGAATCAGAATCTGAAACATTCAAGCCTTCGGGGATAACCGAGGTTAGTAATTCCTTTTTCCAATCATCAAGATTACTATAATCTATGCTCCCTAAATTAACCGTTGTCTCTTGTCCAAAATAAACAAATACACTGCCTAAAGTGATTTCTTTATCCACATCAACCTGAGCTTCCGCAATTCTTATTCGGTCACCAAATTTAATGGTTTTATTGGCACCCACTTTTACATTATTAGAAGACAAGAAATCAGACGTAGGTGTGCCCAATAATACTTTTTCCCAAACAAAAATATCCGTGTAATCAGTATTATTTAAATTAATCGTTGCATCATCTGCAATATATTCATATATTGCATCAACTTCACCCACCCCAGAAAAACCATCCTTAACGGTTACAAACTGTCCCGTTTTAATGCTTGTATCTAAATAGTATGAATCACTATCAGAAGAAATATAATCGTAACCTGAAAGCCCTCTAATCACGCCATTAAGAACATCAAGCCCCCCTGTGTTTGAGGTGATTGAACTTGAAACCAACTTGGTATTGGCAAAGATTTTACTCTCGTCTTTAGCAATAACCGTTAAAGCCCCTTTTATTATAAAAGGTGTTACATTTAAGCTGTCATTACTGATAAATGCTTTAGCTTTTCCATGCACAAAATTGGTGGTTAATAATCCACTCCATGTTTGGCCGGTCGCACCATACAAGGCAGAAGCATTAGATTCTGCCGAATTACTTGCCGTTGCATTTAACACGGCATCAGAGCTTGCTGTTACAGAAACATCACCCGCAATATTTAATGTGGCATTCTCAATTTTGGCTTCTGCAATAACCGCTTGTGCTGTTAGTAACCAGTCACTGCCTAAAATAGCATTCATCAGTTGAGCAAAGGCATTGGATTTACTCCAGCCTATAGAGTTAAAAGCTAAAGAACCTCCAACCGCTGTGTCCCCTGTTGTCATGACCGTATTATTATCGGCCGACATTCGACTATTATTTGTGGCATCGACAATAACGTGCCCTAAACTTTTATCAGCCGTAATTTGCGTTGTAATATCACTATCAATAATTGAACTGGTTGCTGTACCAGAAACATCATTAATAGCCATTGAACCTGCATAGGCTTCAGATCGCCCTGCCCCCAATGCACTACCACCCGATGAACTGCTTTTTCCATGTACCTGAGCTTGAATCAATGCGCGAGAAGAGCTATAAACTTTAATGTCACCTGCCGTCAGTGTTGCATCTTTTATATAGGCATTCGCATTACTTTTAATGGCGTTATAGGCTATAACAATCCCTGTAGCTATAGAATCAGATCCAGTTACATTAAGCCCTGTAGGCAGCAATTCTGATATTTGTATCGGTTTCAGCCACTTATCTTCATCAAGGAAATCTTCTACCGCAAGATTAATATCTGCTCCATCAGTTCCCAGATACTTATAAACAGCATCAACAGTACCTCGCCCCGAAAAGTCACTGCCGATATAAACCAAATTGCCTTGGTTGACTATTTTGCTACCTGAACTACTGGTATATTGATAATCTTTTAAGAAGCTATCAAATAGTCCTTTAGCAATACCCACGCCCCCATCATTAGAGGTGCTTGATAAGGCTTCAACTTTGACCCTCGCATCATTTGTACTGTCATCAAGACTGTGAATATTAACGGCTTTATCAACACTTAAGCTATTGGCTTTGGCATTACCATCAAGATAGGCCAGCGACTCACTATTGATTAGATTGACAGCAACAGCTCCACTGGTCGCCTTACCTGTGGCATTAAAAAGTGCAGAGGCTGCTGAAGTCGCTACATTCGATAATCGAGTAGCAATTAAAGCTTTATTAAAGGCTTTAATATTTAAGTCACCACCAACCGTTAAATGGCTGTTATCAATATATACCTGAACTTTAACCGGACTGCCGCCAAAGTCAGTGCCTATAATACTGTTTAAAGCACTGGTAAATAAATCAGCAATTTCAAAACCCACTAGGTTTAATGCCAGCGTAACACCTACCGCTTCATCCCCTGTACTAAGCATTGCTTTGGTATCGGCAATAATGCTTGCAGTGTTACTGGCTTTAACCGTGACATCGCCTTGCGTGTGAATGGTACTTTTAGTGATTTTGGCGGTGGCATCGCTCAACACCTGATTAATGGCAATAATGCCACTTCTAGCGATAGAATCGCCCGTACCATAAGCACTGCCACCAGATGATGTGACGGTCGCATCTGCCATGGCATTCACTGTTGCCATCTCTATGGCAGTAACACGAATACTATTTGGTATTTCACCATCTACAGAACTAAAGGTTAAATTCTCTATATAAGCATCTGCTCCCCCTTCGGCCTTGTTATAAGCAATAATGCCGCCACTAGCCACCGAATCAGAGTCTGAGACGTTATAGCCTTCTGGAATCACATTACTCAGTAGTTTTTCTTTCCATAAATTAGCATTATTGTAATCTTCACTGGCTAAATCAAGCTTGGCATCTGGCGCAACATCCTGCCCCATATATTGAAATAGTTTTCCATTATCGGCTTTAACCACATTACCAAATTTAACCGCAATATTGCTTCCCGCTTGCTGGTTATCTTCACTGCTATAAGTCGGGGTAATAGCCGCTTTAATAACAGGATCAATTAGTTTTTCCCAATTAAATAAATCAGTAAAATCGGCTTCATGTAAATTAGTTGAAGCCTCATCCCCTAAATATTTATAAATATCCCCAACGTCACCTTTTCCTGCAAAACCATCGGCTATTTGTACATGATCGCCCTGCTTAAGCAAGGTATTGGCATAACTTGGGCTGCTATCTGATGCTTGATAATCAAAACCTTCAAAGGCACGCAACCCTCCAGAAATAACATCCAGCCCCCCCGCATTGGTTGTAGTTGATGCTGATACCACTTTGGTATTAGCATACATAATAGTGCTATCTGTCGCATTGACTTCAACATTACCCGCCACTTTAATCGCAATGGATATATCAGCCGAGGTATCACCATCTATATAAGACTTGGCTCCTCCCGTCAGCAAGTTGAAAACAAGAATACCTGAGTTAGATTGCCCGCCTGCACCAAATAATGCCGAGGCATTTGATTCGGCCGCATTACTCATGGTGGCACTAAGAATAGAGGCTGAATTTGAATTAACCGTTAAATGCCCTGCAATGGTTAATATACTGTCTGTAATTTTTGCTAATGCAGTAAAATCTGCCGATTTAGTAAACAGATCTACACCGGTAATAGCACTAACGGGAGCCAGAATAAGATCAGCTATTGAGCCTTTTGACCATCCCACCGTATTTAAAGCGATAATGCCACCGTAAGAGGCATCTCCTGTACTTAATGCCATATTAATATCAGTAGATAATTTCTGCTGATTAGCCGCATCAACGGTTACATGGCCTGAACTGGTACCCGACACAGTCTGTGTGGTAAGTGTACTATTACTTATATAAGCTTCACTGGTACCTAATGCTTGGTTTAAAGCAACAATAGCAGCCGAGGCTTCTGAGGTACCCGTTCCTATCGCACTACCACCAGAAGAACTACTAATTCCCTGAATCTGTGCCAACAAAAGAGCTTGCGAACTGCTATAAACTTTAACGTCACCTGCATTAAGTATTACCCCTGTTAAATAAGCTTTTGCACTGCCTCCGACAGCGTTAAAAGCAATAACCACACCCGTTGCAACTGAATCTGAAGAGGTGACATTTAAGCCCGTTGGTAAAAACTCAGCAAGCTGTATAGGTTTAAACCAATCATTGTCATTAACATAATCTACGTTACCCAGATCAATAGTCACTTCATAGACACTGAATAATCGGGTTAACTCTGTATCCCTCACAGCCAGCAAAGCGGCTTCTAGTTCTTCAACTGTTAAACCTGACTCAGTTTGATAAGCCGTTATTGATTCATATTGCCAGACAAGAGGGGTGTTACTTAAATCACTAGTGGAAATATTAAGCGTTGTTTTGTCATCACCAATATAGCGGTAAACTTCATATTGATCCTGAGCACCTGCAATTCGCTCATAAACTAAGTCACCTTGGCGTAATTCTGTCTCCCCCTCCGTGCTAGCATAAGACAGACGTGATTTGTATTTATACACATCAGTGGTCGATGCATTCCCTGTATAGTCACTGCCAATATGAACTAAATCACCCGCTTTAAGCTGTTTAGTTCCTGAGCTTGTTGTATATTCATAATCATTTTGAAGATTATCAAGTAAGCTCTTAGTAATCCCTACCCCCCCATCATTTGTGGTACTGGAAATTGCTTCAAGTTTAATTCGGGTTTCATTTTTTGAGTCATCCAGACTAAAAATATTAACCGCTTGCTTAACAGTATGGGTATTACCATCCAAATAGGCTAGCGCTTCACTGTCAACAAGATTGACAGCAATAACACCTGTCGTCACTTTACCGCTGGCATTAAAAAGAGCGGAAGCAGCAGAACTTGCTTCATTAGATAATCGCGCCGTGATTTCTGCTTTATTACTTGCTTTAATATTTAAATCGCCAGCAATAGTTAGACTACTGCTATCAATAAAGGCATGCACTTTAGCGGGATTACCAAAATCAGTCCCTAAAACACTATCTAAAGTACCGGTAAATAAATTAAATAACTCAAGCCCGACCAGGTTTAGTGCAATAACACCGCCCTTTGCTGTATCCCCTGTACTCAACAAAGCTTTGGTATCAGCCGTCATAATCGCTGAGTTATTCGCTATAACCGTCACATCCTTTAGCGTATGAATGGTGCTATTGCTTATTTTAGCTGTTGCATCACTGAGTATCTGGTTAACGGCAATAACACCACTTTTAGCGATAGAGTCTCCCGAACCATAAGCACTGCCTCCTGATGAAGTTACTGTACTATCTGCAGTTGCATTTAGCTGTGCGACTTCCATTGCTCGCACTGTAATATTGCTGGTTTTTTTACCAACCACTGAACTGAATGATAAATCTTCAAGATAAGCGTTTGCGCCACCTTTAACCTTGTTATAAACAACAATTCCACCCGTTGCTACCGAATTAGAATCGGTTACGTTATAACCTTCGGGGATAATTTTACTCAGGAGTTGTTCTTTCCATAAGTTAGTATTACTGTAATCTTCTACCGCTAAATCAACTTCTGAACCTGAGGTGGTATCCAGTCCCATATATTCATACAACTTCCCACTACTGGCCTTAACCACATCAGCAAATTTTAAAGCTTTGTTAGTACCTGCTTGCTCATTGTGATTGGTATCATAATCCTCAGTAATTGCACTTTTAATCGCTGGATCAATTACTTTTTCCCAATTAAAAATATCCGTGAAATTATGACTATGCAGATTGATGCTATTTTCATCCCCAATGTACTGATAGATATCACCAACAGTCCCTTTTCCTGCAAAACCACTGGCAATTTTTACATATTCACCTTGGCTGACTAAAGTATCGCTATAGCTCACCGCACTGTCTGATGCCTGATAATCATATCCAGATAAGGTGCGTAAGGTATCCGTCAATATATTTAGGCCACCCGTATTTGAAGTCGATGAAGTTGAAACGACTTTAGTATTAGCATAAACCATACTGCTATCTATAGCTTCAATAGTGACATCACCTTGTACAACAAGCCCACGCTTTACAGCAGCTACTGTTGAATCGCCATCAACAAAGGCTCTTGCTTTGCCTTTAACTAGGTTAATAACAGCCAATGCAGAATTGGTGGAAGAATTAGCATCATACAATAAGGTTTTATTCGCAACCGAAGCATTACTCATGGTTGCATTTAAACGTGAATCAGAGAAAGCTCTAACCGACAAATCACCCGCGACAGTCAGCTTAGTATCGCTAATATGTGCCAGCGCACTGTTTTCATCGGTTCCTGGTATCTCGACCCCCAGGATTGCACTCAGTGGTGCAGTAATAAGATTAAGTAACGAGGGCTCCCAGCCTAAGGTATTTAGCATTAAAGTGTTTCCTGCTGAAACCACACTAAAGCTATCGACTGTTAATTTTTGCTGATTTGCTGCATTAACAGAGACATTGCCACTGCTAACCCCTGACTCTATTAATGTCGTAATATCACTTGCTATGATATAGGCCTTACTTGCGCCATAAGCCTGATTAAGTGCACGGACACCGCCTGATGACTTTACTTTACTTTTAATTTGAGCATCAAGTAAAGCGCGTGATGAGCTATAAATATGCACATCACCTGCTGTTAATCTAGCGGAGTCCAAGTAAGCTTTCGCTTCACTTTTTACAGCATTATAAGCATACACAACACCTTCAGCTTTTGAGCTGGGTGGGGTAACATTTAAGCCTGTAGGTATTAAATCAGCTAACTGCACAGGTTTAGTCCAGTTATCTTCATTCAAGAAATCTTCCGACGACAAGTCTAACGTAATATTATCAGTCCCTACATATTTATAGACACTATCAACAGAACCTCGCCCCGTAAAACTGCTACCCACATAAACCAAATCACCTTTTTCTAGCGCTTTACTGCCTGAACTGGTGGTATATGCATAATTATTTTGTAAGGTCTGCAATAACTCTCTGGCTATTCCAACACCGCCATCATTTTTAGTACCCGCCAGTGCTTCAAGTTTAATCCGAACATTAATACTGGCATCATCATAACTAAACACATTAACGGCTTTCTTCACCACATGGATTTCACCATTAAGATAAGCCTGAGAGTCACTATCAATAAAATTAACGGCAATCAGATTAGCACTAACCTCACTTGAGGCATTAAACAAAGCAGAGGCAGCAGCCGTTGCTTCATTTGCGGTCTTAGTATTAATACTCGCCCTATTGCTGGCTTTAATATTAAGGCTTCCATCAACAACAAGCCTGCTAGTATCAATAGAGGCATGCACTTTAGTGGGTGTTCCTCCTAAACTTGTACCTAAAATATTATCTAAAGCCGTGGTAAATAGATCGGATATTTCCATACCCACAAGGTTTAATGCAACCACTAGGCCTTTTGCTGTATCACCTGTATGTAGCATGGCTCTAGTATCCGCTGTAATACTCGCCAGATTATTAGCGATTACATTTACATCCCCTAGTGAATAAACCGTACTATTGGTGATTTTGGCTGTCGCATCGCTCAACACCTGATTAACAGCAATCACACCATTGATAGCTATAGACTCACCTGAGCCATAAGCACTTCCCCCCGAAGATGTCACCGAACTATCTGCGCTTGCATTCACTTGCGCCGTTTCTATCGCCGTCACACTAATATTCGTTGGTTGTTTATCTATAGCATCAGTAAAAACCATCCCATCAATATAAACTTCTGCCCCACCTTCGACTTTGTTATAGGCAAGAATCCCTCCAACGGCTACCGAGTCAGAATCTGAAACGTTATAGCCTTCAGGAAGAATATTACTGAGTAGCTTTTCTTTCCATAAATTTTTGTCACTATAGTTGGCCGTGCTTAAATTAATAGTGACGGCTTCTCCCATATATTCATACAATTTACCATCGATTGCTTTAACCACATCTGCAAATGCCAGTGCTTTATCTGTGCCTGCCTGCACGTTTTGATCGGTATCAAAGTCGGCTGTTATAGCGCTTTTAATAACAGGGTCAATTACTTTTTCCCAGTTAAAAACATCGGTAAAATTTGTTTCATGTAAATTGATCGTTTGCGTATCACCAATGTATTGATATAGATCCCCAACGGTTCCTTTTCCATCAAAACCACTGACAATATCAACATACTGTCCTTGACTAATTAAAGTATCGTCATAACTTGTTGCGCTGTCTGATGCCTCATAATCGTAACCTGAAATCCAGCGTAATAAACCCGTTGCAACATCTAAGCCTCCGGTATTACTTGTGGTTGAAGCGGATACTATTTTAGTATTGGCATAAACCATATTGTCATCTATGGCTTTAACAGTCACATCGCCTTTTACTTCAATATTTAATGTCCCAGCAGGCTGTCCATCAATAAACGCTTTTGCACCGCCACTAATAAAATTAGCAACCAATACGCCCGAATTGGCTTGCCCTGTTGCGCCATGTAATGCAGAAGCTGCAGATTCTGCAACATTACTTATGGTTGAATTAATACGCGCCTTATTATCAGCAACAACATTTAACGCGCCAGCAACTGTCAACACAGTATTAATAATTTTTGCTTCTGCTGCTAACTTAGAAGTTCCTAACCAGTTTGTGCCTATCAGGTTTTCTAAAGTCCCTCCCAAAACACTTAAAACGGAACCTGACCAGCCAACAACATTTAATGCAATAACAATACTCGTTGTCCCATCACCTGTTGTTGTCGCACTGTTAGTCTCTGCATTTATTTTTAATGCATTTCTGGCATAAACACTAACAGCCCCCTCATTACTGGCCGTGTCATTTGTGACTATTTCACTATTCTGTAGGTAAGCCGTTGCCTTACCACTTATCTGGTTAATAGCCAAAATTCCATTGACTGCTAAGGAAGTACCACTTCCAAAAGCACTTCCCCCTGAAGAATTTGAGCTACTATTAATGGTGGCATTAATTAAAGCGGAAGATAAGGCTCTAACATCCACGCGCCCCGCTGCTAAATCCACATTATCAATTAAGCTGGAAACATTGTTTTCAATTTTATTGAGTACCACCATCCCTGCAACACTGACTGAACTGGAATCAGTTAGGTTATAACTTTCAGTCAGCCCACCTGTTGATGAACTTGTGGAACTATTTTCTAGCACGATAGCAGCGGAAATTTGCGATTTATCGACCGCTTCAACTCTTAAATTGTTAGCCACTGTTGATGTAGCTATTGTTTTTGATCCAGTATATTTAGCATCAACATGACTGTAGATTTTATTACTAACCAATATTCCTGTTGCACTTAAGGTGGCCGAAAAAAGTTGGTCACTGCTTGCGCTAACCTGATTAGAAAACTGGGCAAAAATTTTACTATTTGCATTGGCTGCAATGGTTACATTTCCAGCAATATCTAAATCACTATCAACAACGCTGGCCAGTGTTGAAAATGATTTCTTAGTCCCAAAATCAACCCCTAAAAAAGTGGATAAAGTTTCAGTATAAGGGTCTACCAGCTCATAGCCGATACTATTAAAAACGCTACTGCCGCCGACTGTTGCTCCAGCATCCGTAAAAATCGCACTTTCTAATTCATTAATATTTTGCTGCTTAGCAGAAATCAGGGCATTATTATCAGCAACAACTGAAAAGTCACCACTTGTATTTGTTGTTATCGTGCTATCACTTACCGCTGCCACTACATCGCCAATAAGACTATTGCTGGCATGCAAAGCTGTCACACTTATTTCAGCGGGTAAAGTAACTAATATTGCTTTACTTAAGGCATGACTTATTGAGTATGCACTCACTTGCGTATTATTTTCAGCCTTAACGTTAACCGTTCCTCCCGTGGCTGTAACCGAGCTATTATCAATTTTAGCCGTACTGTCTCCACTCACCTGATTAACCGCGTAAGATACATCAACAGTAATACCCGAGCCAGAAAAGTCCGCTAATGAAAATTCATGCTCTATCCCTTTCGACTCGGCACTAATAATCCGTTGATTATTACTAGAAACTAAAACACCCTCCGCAGTCACTGTTATATCAGAGTTAGCTAACGTCGCTGCCACATTACCTGATACAGTATTTTTAACTTGCTTACCTTTAGCCTGATAGGAAGCCTTACTGGATGCGTTAACGGCTAAGCCACCTGACGAAAGTGTAACGGCAAGCACTAAAGCATCTACTTTTGCATCAACCGTATTTGTTACAACACCTAAATAATCAGACAGTAGTTGGCTGTCTACTCCTCCGTCATCATTTGCTGCAACAGTCACTGTTCCATTATTTAATACCGTAATAGAACTATTACTAAGTAACTCCCATACACTCGGAACCTCAGAATTTAAAGTTGTTATATCTAACGCCGAATTATCTACATCTATATAGCGATATATTTTACTATCGCCACTATGGTCGGCAATAACAACATCACCCGTTTTAATATCAACAATACCTGAGCTTGAGCGATGATCATAATGTCCAAGATGTGCCTGAGTATCTCGACTTAAGTTAACAATATTTGAGGTACCATTAAACAGACCTAATGTCGTGGGCAGATTTGCATCAGTATTACTAACCGTAATTTTTGAATTATCTGTCGCTGTTATCGACAAAGCAGAAACATCCCCTAAGGCATTATCAACAGTAAGTGTTGCCCCTGTTGCAACAATAGTATTACTTTTATTATCGGCATTGACGGTAACCGCAGTTCCATCCGTTGCAACAATGTTGCTTTCCCCTTGAATTAAAGATGAAAGGCTTAACTTTTCTGCTTGAATAGAGCTTGTACTAGTAATATCAATAGTTGCTTTCGAAGTAACCTCAACCGTCATATTTGTACTGGTATTAGCACTAAATTTCAATACATTATCAACAACAGATTCAACCTCAACCTGCCCTGTTGCGGTAATACTTCCATCAATATTAATTGCCGCTTCAGATTGTGTTGTTACCGTATTCCAAGCTACATTAACACCCTCTTTATTTACCCCAGTTACAACCTTAGTTTTTAAGCTAACATTGTTAGCGGTAATCGAGCTATTATTCAACAAATTAATCGTTGCCAAAGCAAACGAGTCTTGATCAGTCAAGTCTTGATCAGTCTCATTAGCAAAAAAGGACACATTACCAGTGGTACTAATTGAAACGCTGTCGTTAACTGTAATCGATTCAGCATCCAGCGTTAAACCCGCACCATTTAAACTAAGGTCACCCGAAATAAATACGCTATCATTCCCTTCCATCCCTTGAAAACTAATAATTAAATTATTTGCTGCACCTAAAATACTCGCACTAATTTTGACGACATCATCAGCTGCTGTCCCTTTTATACGAACCTCACTAGTATTAACCAGCAATTTTTCCATAATAAGAGTAGATGTTTGAGTCTCTATTACTCGTATTTTTGAGGCATTAATATCTAGGTATATATCTGAATTTCCTGCCGCTAAATTAATTAATAGCGGGTCAGCAGCTAGTAAAACCCTAGGCTCTAGTGTTTCAACAAAAAATCGTTCACCTAGCTCTATGGGTTTATACTGTTTTTTTTCCATTCCTTTCAGTAGCCAGCCTATCGTTTGTGTTAACTTTTCAGTCAACGAGACTTTATTTCTGTCGTTTATTATTTTTTGTTTTTGGCTTGTAAATGGAAACGACATATTATTTCTCCGTAATGTCTTTCTAGTCAGGTTCTGGTATTAAATATTTTTAAACCCAAAGGATCTTAACTTTCAGGTAATGACAATAATGTCCCTTGCCCCAGAAAAAAATCTGTTAAATCTGTTAAATCTTTCTCAGACAATATCCCGACTGTTCTTTTTAAACGCATCATGCTTAACACATATTCATAACGAGAATTACTATAATCTGCTATTACTTTAGCCAATGTTCTTTTCGACTCGATAGTTTCAAGACTGGAAATAATTCCCATTTTATAGAGTTGTCCAAGATAGTTAACTTCATCTTCACTTGCTTCCTGCAACTCTTTGAAGGAATTAATCCTTAACAAAGATATTTTTACACCATTAAATGCGCTTCGCGCTTCACGCTTAACTTTTCGCTTGATTTGAATTAGTTCAGACTCACCTTTTTTTTCCAGACTTTCTGCTTGTCTAACCATTGACATAACAGCCCCCCCTTCTAAAAAGGGAACATTAAGCTCAAACATCATTTTTGTATCTTCAATATCACTCCCCCCACCAAACAAAGTACCTTCCGCCTTTCTTCTGCCATGACTAAAAACAAAGTCTATCGTGGGGTAATGCTTAGCCTTTTGCACACCGATTTCTTGCGATGCAATATGCATGGCTTCTTTTTGTCCTATTATTTCGGGGTTATGTAAGGTAGCATTGGTAACCCATACCTCCACAGATAAAGGGTCTGGGTTAACTAATGGGAAGTGAGTACTAAGTTCATTAAGGGTTTGAATATCCCTACCTGTTATTTCCTGAAGCCCGGCAATAGCATCTTCAAACTTATACCGTGCTTCTTCTTGCCGCGTTAGCACATCCAAATAAACTGCTCGCGCCTTTTTAAGTACAATTTTCTTTTCTAAACCACTTTGTAATTTAGTCTTAATTGTTTCATATTGCTCATTCAGGCCTATCGCTTCCTGCAATAGACTTTTATACTCTTCACGTATATTTAATACACTAAAATAACGCTCAATAACTTTTAGAATTAAATCTTGCTTAACGATTTGTAACTCTGCGGCAATCTTCTTCTCTTCAGTTTCAGCCTGCCAAAGTTTTTCCCAATGCGCTTGGTTGTATATGGATTGCCTTACCGTTAATTCATATTCAAACGTTGGATAACTCGTTTCACCGCTTGCAAATACTTGGTTATCAGCACTAATAATATTTTGAATAGTTTTAGTTCTTGCCAAACGAAATGAAGCTTTCGGAAAAAATAAAGCTAACATTTGATAGTAGTTTTCTGATTGTGCATCACCTTGATAAATTTTTGATAAAAACTCTGCATCATTTTTCTGAGCCAATGCATACACCTCATGCAAAGTTTCAGCATATAAGTTTTTACTAAAAATAAAACAATAAACCAAACATATTAAAAAAATATTACGTATCATAACTAACCCATAAATTAATATCTTACAAAACCTTGTTAAAACGTAACTATTCAGCACCCTTAGTGCAATGCTTTGTAGGAACGCCCGCCCTCGGCACACCGTTTCGCTGCTCCTCGATAATAGCTCCTGCATTTTCTACCTACGGGCTTCCTGCCTTAGTACATTGCTCTACCTACGTGCATAATCTACATGGATTTAGTGAATGCAAATATTGCAGGAGCTAATATCTGCATTCACTAGTCGGTGCGAAGATAATTGAAAGTTTTAGAGAAAAGAGCATTATTTTAATCGCGCCGAGGGCGGACGCTCCTACATGATCATTGTCTACTCACAAGTTGAAAAGTTACCTTAAAACTTTAACAGTCTAACTTTTAAGTTCTTTTTTCTCTGCCTTTTCCTCTGGCATTGCTTCCGCAATATTTTCAATCATTTTTGAAAAGTTAGCCATTGAGCTAAGATGTTTATATATTAATTCTAAATAATCAGAACGCACTAACTCTAATAACTGTTCATCTGATAAGGCTTTTATTTTTTCACGACTAATTGCCTTAAACCCCGTCACATTACCTGTTTTTTGCTCACGAATTTTATAACTCGCTTCCATCGGCTCTAATAAATCCAGCTCTACTATTTTTTTGCAAAATACTTGAGTCGCCTTATAATGAGCCTGATAAGTTTGTAAGAACTCTAAAACATTTTTCAAATATTGTGTATGGGAGCCTTCTGAATCAAACAATCGTTCCCCAATATTTTCTTCATTACATCCTACAAAAGACTCATCAAGGCAAAGTGTAAAATTACTCCCCTCATCATTACTTGCAAAAACAAAGGGGTAACGTCGTAAAAAAGCAGGGGTATAACTCGCTGTCCATTTACTTTCATCTGAAACATAAGAGTTATCATCAATCCCTAGAAGCACCAATGGCATCACTTCATCATCACCCGAGAAGACCACTGCAAAATCTTTCGTCGCTTCAATAAACTCTGTGACTAATAGAGGAGAAGAATTAATATCTTTTGCAAATGCATACGTACCATCAAGTTTGACTGACATATTTCTATGTTTTTCACTATCCACCGCAGCAACATTTCCATAAATCAAGAGTTGTTTATCCATTTTTTTTACCTTTATAGTTTTTTTTATTTAAGTTATAAAAACACAATTATCGATTCAAATTGAGACGCAAGCATATCCTTCCTTATAGATTTTCATAATCACAATAAAAATCATTCTTATTCCTATAGCTATTTCAGCTATAGGCCGTACAATGCTGGAAATAAATATGCCTATTTTACTTAATACTATTTAACCGTCTGTCAGCAATCCATTACAAAACAAACAAGCTGCAGTGTCAACCAACAACTAAAGGGAGCTGTAAATGGTTGCGCAATTTGGATAACTGCTACATTTTATGAGGGTATTATGCGTTTTTTCTGTCTCAAAGAGGTAATTATAACGTGGGGGGGCTTCAGGTGGAGTAAAAGACTCGTTTGAAATCGGGAACTTATTTCATGCACGTTCCTAAGCCAGCACATCCAAGGACATTTGACTACAACCTCTATAGCATCATTTTTCCTGCCGCAAGCTCTCAGAGGGGGTAATACCATATTGTTTTTTGTACGATTCAGCCAGTCTCCCCATATGGGTAAACCCCCATTTCTTAGCAATATTAGATACTGTAAAAACTTGGTAATCAGCATCCAACAATGCTTCATGAACCCTTTCCAACCTAATAGCACTGAGATATGTCATTGGTGATATACCAAATACCTTATTAAACAGCGTTTGTAATGTACGATAACTGCAACCTGCATAAGTCGCTAGATCATACAGCGTAATTTTTTCATGTGCATAGGCATGAATATACTCACGAGCACGTTTAATATGACAAGGCATAATTTCACGGTCTATCGTCTGCTGAGAAAGGCTCATGAAAGAGTTAGGCTGTAGCACAATGAATTGAGAGAGCAGATAGTTTTCTAGGTTGGTGATAGCGATAGAGTTATCTAGACCACCAAGCGAACCATTCATATCCAATGTGGTACGGATAATAGTGTTATATAATATTTTCCCTAATGGCGTAGTCAGGTCAATTGTCGTGTCAAACTTAAAATCTATTTGATCAATTTGATCACCTAGCAATGCTCTTGCATGTCTCATCACACTTACAATAGGAAGAGACAACACTATTCCTGAACAACCACTCGAACTAAAAACTAGAGGTTGTTGCATACTAAAAACAGCCCCTTTTTTTAAAGAAAGCCCCCATTCACGGCCATTTTTCTGAAGACACCCTGTGCCTGAGGTAAGAATATTTAATGATATAACATCACTACACTGCTCCTCATGAATACGTGCCTCTATCGACACATCACTACCATAAGATACATAGGTTAAGCCTAAATCATTAATGGCGCAACCATTAACAAATGCATCAACTTCATGCCCTTTCCGCATAATATTGAGCTCATGCTGAGAAAATTGCCTTCCCAAAATATCTCGTAACTCATCCAGGTTCTGGGATGATAATAAGTGGTGCTGACTCAAGTACATTTAGAAGCCTAAAGTAGGAAGCTGGGGCAGTATTTGTACTTTTAAAACTGGCCGATAAATACGCTGAACAAGAAGATGCCGAGTATTAAGCGGTAATAAACAAAAGGCATCATACCAATTTTGTCCAGTAATTTTAAAAACCAGCCGATTGATAAATAAGCCGTAACAGCTGATAAAACAACCCCAATTGAAATCATATCCCACTGTACCGGAATGGCTGATTGATAAAGCTCTAAGCCTTTTACCATACCTGCTAAGGCAATAACTGGAATAGATAACAAAAAAGAAAAGCGCGCTGCATGTTCACGCCTTAGCCCTGTCATTAATCCTGCCGTTATGGTAATACCAGAGCGAGAAGTACCGGGTATTAAAGCCACTGCTTGAAATAAACCGATAATGACAGCATCCAGTAAAGTA
>JALSLS010000353.1 GCA_026988195.1 Methylomonas sp. | reverse complement strand
ATTGAACCCATTCGAAAAGGAAGGTCATATAAGCGTAAAAAATCTAAAATGAAGAATAAATTACATTATTCGTCCTATAAAAGATCAAGGTGAATCAATTGGTTGCGCTTAACTTAATGACATTGGTATTGACCGGTTTGATGATATCAAATTTCTGATTAAGCTTGAGTTGAATCAAGAAGGTTACTACCATTCACCAGATAGTGAATGGTTACGAGAAATTCTCAAAGATGAAAGCCTTGACAACGATGTAAGAATGCAACTTATTCGGTTTGATCTTGAAGTGCCTAAAACAAAACTTGCCAATGGAAATGGGGATTTTAAGCCATGAGCAGACAGCGCAGGGGAAAGGTTAAAGAAACGTGTCCATTGGAAAAAGGTGGGTTGAGAGTTATTGTCTGGATAAATAATAACGGTCAACGAGTTCGAGTTAGTCTTGCAGAGGTTAGTATAAACGGGCCAAGCGGAAAGCAAGATAAAATTGTTGATGTAACTGGGATGGTTGATTTTACAGATCTTGACCCTGGTAGTTATAGTATTGCCGTGACACCTACTGGTAAATATCAAGATTACAAAGTTAAAACAAATCATAAGAGTCTGGCTGTTTCGAATGGAGATAACTACTCAATAGCTGATTTCGAATTACTGGCATTGGGTAAGCTTCGCATTAAGGTGATTGATGTAGATACTAGCGATATAATAAATAGTATGTCTATTTCAATAATGGGTGAGGTTACAAAGCAGTTTAATTCTAGTAGTGGTGAGTGGAATAACCCCGGTAAATTGCCGGTTGGCAGCTATGAAATATCTCTCGGTATTCCAGTAGGGACATACGATCCAATTGATGCACAAAACAAAACTGTTAGGGCTGGAGAAGTAACAGATGTGATTTTTCGACTCAAACGTCTTTCTTATTTCGAATTTCGAATTTTAGATGACAAAACAGGTGATATTATTAGAAATGCCCAAGTAAAAATAAAAACACCTGATGATGTAACTCATCAACTAATAACTGATGGTAATGGTGGAGTAAAAGTGAAGTTTCCATATCATACGCCCGGGAATTGTGAAGTTGTTGAAATAACACTACCAAATAATGAAAAACGAGTTTTTGTATCAGTCGATGAATCTTAAATGGGAGATAAACATTGTTACTTAAAGAAATTAGTACATACAAACCTATCAAAGATGAAACCTTAAAAACCATTGCTACGGATAATGGGGTCACTTGGCAGCAGATAGCTTTAATTAGTCTGGGTACAGAGGATCCTAAAGAGGTGTATGATACTTTGAGACACTATCTGAAGATTGACCCGAAGAATGAAAAGCCAGTGTGTTTGGGGGCTGATTTTGAATTTGAAGGAGATGAAGCGGGAGAGGATTTAAAAATACCGAAGGTCTGGAGTCAGGATGGTTTTCAACATGAAACAAGACATAGTATCAGAGCGCGTGTTATTGAACCTAGGCCTTATATTAGAATAACCCGTATTGATGATCATTTTGCTCCTCAGCATGAAAAACTGGATTTTAGTTTTCGTATTGGACACCTTGAAAATAAAAAGGTAAGCCTTAAGATTAAGAGTGAACACTATGGTGTTGATGATATATACACTCGTGAACTGCTTGCCGCTGAAAAAAAGACTGGAAGTGATAAGGAAGTTACCGAGGAATATAAAGGCGAAACTACTGTTGAAACTGGTTTACTGGCTGGCGAAAAACTCTACCTCAATCCACTTTATTCACCTTATAAGTTGATTATTGAGGAAGAAGGAGGGATTTCTGATGAGATTGAATTTAAAGTGTTGTATGCCGAAATAGAGCTGGAACAAGCGAAATGGAGTGTAGATGATAAAGAGCCTGACAAGGCATCTGATCTTACTGGGTGGCTGCGCTGGCAACTTAACGAATTAGGCTATTTTGGAGGGCCATTCACCTCTAATGCGATACTGGCGGGAGAGTATTTGAATCGGGCTATCAAAATGTATAAGGCTAGTGATACCGAATTCCAGAAAATACAATACAATGATAAAGCTCTTACTACTCAGATAGGAGGCTATCCTGATAATGATTCAATCTATGATGACTTAGATGAGGATCCTGCACAATTTAGAAATCTACTTGAGAAGCGCTTAAGGAAATCTAAAAACAAGCGCAAGTTTATTAAATTGGAGAGTGACCCTTTTTCTGCTGAGGGTGATAAAGGCACTTTTTGGGTGCAGCAAGTTCTTACTCAAAAAGACAGCCAGTTTTTTGCTGTGGAGAGTGGGACCAAGTTAACTCAGGATGCGGCACGGCTGAATTGTCCTATTCAGCCGATTAGGGCTAAAATAAAAGTTAAGGATAAAACAGATGTAGCACAAGAAATACCTGGAGCTGTGGGGCAAGTCAGTGTTGGTTGGCGCGTTGAAGACCCAGCAGAAACAGGTATGAACAACCGTTACCAGGCACTTGCTGTATCAGCCAATGACAATCAGAGGTTGCCCTATATACAGGCTGTGCAGAATTTTATTACCACTGAAGCATTTGAATATTCGGATGGTACCGCGATGGTGAAAAACTGTCCAGAATGTTGTACCGGTAAACAAAACCTAGAAGAATTGTTCTACGATCATGCCAAGTCTGATGGAACTAGTCCGCACCCAATGGCCGTGCGTAATGGACTTCCCTGCACCCTAGCAGGAATTGATCCTGATATTACTAAGTCATTTGGTACATCCTCAATTAATTTCCTACCATCAAACAAAGCAGGAGACTCTTTTCGAGTTATTGCAGACCTAGACTTCGATGCCACAGCTTTGGGATTTACAGCCGATCATATTAAGGAATTAAAGCAAGATAATGATGCTAATGCACCAGGTGTCGTTGCGCCATTAAAAGAAGGACGAGATAGCTGTAAGGTAAAAACAGGTATCTTTACTATTCGGCGCACTATTGATTTTGTCCGTATTGTAAAGTGGCCACCTGATGATGCATATGAAGGTGAAATGCCTCGCTTGAAACTTAATTTTGAACAATGTTATATAGACATGGAAACACCAGGTAACGATGAGAAAGTATCGGTGAAAAAGGTGATGAGTAATAAAGAGTATCAGAAACTTGTGCGAGACAATTTTGCACCGTCTGTTGTGGATATTAAGGCTGGTGCTGGTATTACTGATGATCAAACTAATGCATTTGTCGATGCAGTTTTGCCGGGGAAAAAGAAGCTTTTTTGGCGAAAATTCAATCTGAAAGAAAACTATCTTTATGGTCGTGACTTGCCACCGCAGGGAGACCTAACGGGTGATGAATATAAAGCAGCGATCAATTCTTTGTTATATGGTGATAGTGGTTTTGTAGGTGCTATGGCAGAGAAAACTAGCTATTTCGTAGCAACAAAAATTCGACCAAAGGTAGCAACAGGGCATATAAGTATTGCATTTAAGTCCCATAAACCTGTGACTGTCATTGATGATCCTTCTCTGGCGAAACCTGCACAGGTCAAGGAGCAGGATTATGTTTGTTCCAATTTTTCCAGTATGGGGAATGCTGATGGTGTGGTGTTCTATGATTTGGGAGATATTGATCGGCATGCTTATGTTACTGCTCATGAGTTTGGTCATCATCAGTTTTTGTACCATCACTTTGTTGATGCGACTGATGATGAGACCCTACACGATACTAATGACGATAACTGTATTATGAGTTATACCGGTGCAGCAACACGGGTCGAAGGTGTTTTTGATCCACTGTTTTGTGGTAAGTGTAATCTGAGGCTTAGGGGCTGGAATGTATCGGCTCCTCATATAAACTTTCCTGCAGGGTCTTGAAAATGCCTCATAAGATTGAATTAAAAACTGTCAAGATTTCACCAGGAGCAAAGATTGATTGTTTCACTTCAGCTTGTATTTCTATTGAAGTGTGTAATCTGGAGCCTGAACCTCTTGTATTAGATGGAGAGTTAACTCAGCTTTATTTTGAGGTGATTGACGCTGCAAGCGGGACTGTTTTGCTTAAGGTAGACGAACAACTACGTTTGAGCATGCTTTACTTGCGCAATATACAGCAGCGTAAACCCCCAATAATTATTAATGCTAATGCTAGTCGAGTTTTAACCTTTGATTTGGCAAAGTATTACTACCCATTTAAAGTAGGAACTTATAAGATACAACCTTGCTTTCAGCATCCTGACGGGGAGTTACAACGTGGTAAATTTAGTGTGTTGGAGGTTAGTTCTACCAAATTAATTCAGGCGAGGTGCTGGTTTGAAAATCCGATATTCGGTAACCAAAATCTATTGACAATAGCTGAATCAGATGCGAATGTTAAAAGTGCTAATCTACGCTGGTTGGGGACTAGCCATCCATTAGCTTCCTTTTATAATATGCAACTGCCAGAATTAAGTGCCAAGACCTCTATTATTCCTGCGCTACCTGCATTTTGGGATGTTGAAGATTTCTCTCCAGCCTTTCAAAGAACATTACTGATATACGAAGATAGCCAACTGACTATTTTAAAAATTTATCGTGGAAAACTAGTTGAAAAGCCGAAGGTATTTAACTTGGATCAGGCTGGTGAGCTGCTAGGTTCAGCTATTCGTAATGAACAAGGTGATATTTATTTTTGCACTCGATCACTAAGGGGTAGCGAATCGGTTGTTTGTGGTTACCATGTTAATACATTAGGTGATGTAGAGTTTCTTTTTTCACGAAACCTCAAAGGAGCACAAGGGCCTATAGCTATATGTGGTAGTCATGATGCAATTCATATCTATTCTGCTGAACCAGAACTAACTCGTACATCAATCAGTTACACAGGCAGTGACCTAGGGTCACTGCTGTTGATTAAGAATAAAGGTAAGCTAATAAAACTAAAGGTGGATTTGTTTCAAAATAGAATTAACGCAGTGTTTGAGGATATTGATAAGCCTCGGATCTTATGGTTCTTACAAACAGATGCCAATAACGTACAAAAAAAACCACAAATACAAGCACTATCATTTTCAACAGAACAGTATGGGAAACTTGTCGAAATCGAATTCCTGATTGATTTAAAGCAAGGGTTACATGTGTTGCGGACAGGTAATAATAGTAATCTCGACTATATTGGGCCAGACAAAAAAACACTAAGGTTATGTCAAAATGAGAGCCGGTATTTCCCTTGTCTTTTAGCTGGTAATAAAGAGAACCCTTTACCTTTCGCAGGCTTTGCCCGCAGGAATGAAGGGTATCGTTTTCATCGGATTGGAGGGTTGAACCAATGGAAACAGTTTCTCAACCAAGTAATATAATGACACAGATAAGAGTACTCGTATTCGGGCTGATATTTATTATATTACAGCCTGTACTGTTAACGGCCGAGGAGCAATCTATCATGCCTAAAAATGCTATTGTGAAAATTATTAAGCTTGAGCCTTCTGGAGCATTGGATCCGTATACACCTTTTATAGTCCACTATGAAATTACCAATCAAAGCAATTCTGCTCTAACTATTATTGACTCGGCACTTATTAAATTGGATTTTGTGGCAGCGAATGGTGATCATATCTTCTCACGATCATTGGGTAAGCTAACTTCGATTAGGGATATGCGTAAACAAGGACCGCGTAAGCGTCGAAACAACCCCATGCCTTGGGTTGTTAAACCAGCTTCAACAAAAGCAGCTATATTTCCGACTTACAATGGAATTCCCACTCTTCCAGGCAAACAAGTACAGTTGAGGATTAGTGTGCCTATTGCTGATCATACCTTTGTGGAATCTGCACTATTTCCAGTTGACATAATTGAAATTAAAACACATCACCAGCAAAGCGTTCACTATACAAGCAGTTCTATGATCGATGAAAGAAGTCAGGAGTTGCTATTGCTAGATAGTGAGGCCCAAAAACGCTTGGTGCTATTGTCCTCTGTTTATTCGTCATTTCTCTCTACGGTACTAGATGTAGAAATACCTAAAACATTACAGTCACCTTCATTATTATACTATTGGTCATACCTTGATTTACCTGCTCATGTGGTTTCTTTTCATAAAGATGAGTTGCTTGTCTATCGTCCTAGTGGGGATTTACAAAATAAAGTGGCAAGAGAGTTGGTCGTTGATGACCGAATTCCCGCTCCCCCCGGTGAATTTATAGGCCTAATTCAAATCTTAAACCATTCAACTGAGTCACCGAGAGGTGATTATTTGGTGGTCTATAAGCAGAGTAATCAAGTTTATGTTGCATTTTGGGAGCATATTCGAAGCAAGGCGATTCAACCCACATTAACAGTGGTAGCGAGTGCAGAAGTATCAGATAAAGATATTCTCTTTCTGCAGCATTATGAGGAGGGCTTTAAGGTAAGGGCTCAAAATCGTGATGTTCTTTTTCTAGCAATTGAAAAGGAGTTGCGTAATTATCGTATACTTCTTGGAAGCTAACCTACTTATTAACATAAGCTGTTGTTAGCAAGCTCTTCTCTGTTCTAATTATAGCCGTTACCCCAAATAGACCCAGTTATGCTTCACGTAGCCATGGCACTATAAATTCCGTAGGAGTTGACCGCGCGAAGGTTTTTTGACCTGTATGGATAAGGATGTGGCTCTCTGAAAATGAAGGAGCTAAATTTTGGCTTAGTGTATTATGGTAATTACAAAATCGAGGAGTAAAAGATAATCTTATTGCTTGTGTGGATGGTTTGAAAGGTTTTCCTGATGCGATTCAATTTGTGTTCCCTCAAACTCAGCTTTATATCGTTTACCAGATAAGAAACTCAGTAAAATATGTCTCATGGAAAGCCTATAAACCTGTCACAGCTGATTTAAAACGAATCTATCCTAGGCATTAGATCAATTTTCTGAACACTGGGGTGATAAATACTCCTAAATAAGCCGTAGCTGGCGTAATAACTGGAAAAACCTTAATGCCCTATTCAATTAACCTGAAGCCATTAGAATTCAAAAGAGCCAAAAAACTTTCCTGTTACTGATGTATTTAACCCTGCTACAGCAGCCCATCAAACCCGCTTTAAAAAGACGATTAAAAATAACTTGGCAAATGTTACTTTACAAGATATGACTAAAATGCAGCTTAGTTCAAATGATATTTGGCCGTGGGGGCATCAAAATAATCTTGGTTGGGGGTGGGTGTCTTCTGTCAACATTGCTCCTGCTGATCTTTATGATAACTTTATAAATTCTATCATGAACCTTACTTGGCGTAGTTATCGTGCAGGGTTGTTGTTAGTTTTAGTTAAAGAGGTTGAGGAAAAAGGTTTTTTACGCGGACATACCTTTGTTGAGTTTAAATCATCCCCCTCGGCAACTTTTCGTTTATTCAAATGCGATGAACCTGCGGCACATACTTATTGGACTCTTGAAAAAACTGGGAATAGATGGTTGGTGGATGGGTGGTGCTAGTTGCCCTGCATTAGGTTGTGCGGGTGATCTTAATAATCAGGGGACAATACCTTATGCTAATGGTCTTCCTTTGCCTGCGGTGGGTGTTGCGCTTGGTGCAACCTGGTTATTTACAAACTCGAATGCTGAAACCTGGGCACATGAAATAGGACATCATCGACATTTTGAACATGCTGCTTCAGCACCTGGAGATGAACCTACCTTGCACGACTCAGAGAATAACAGTACCCAAAACTGGGTTACTCGGGGTGTTGCAAAGGTGAAAGATCAACATTGGGATCGAATGTGTAACATGAGTTATAGTAGAAAACCAAATCTCTGTTTTTGTGGTAAGTGCTTGTTACGTAATCGTGGATGGAGAGTTATTGGTTTAACCGCTCCTGGCACTGATGTAATTGAACCTTAGTGATTAGGCTGATGGACTATTTGAAACAATATCAGAAGTGGAAATTTATAACTCTTATAGGGTCGTTTTCTTGTCTTGTTGTCAGCTCTTATGCTTTTGCTGAACGACCGGTAGAAGCACAAGATAATATTCAAAGAATGGTTAAAATAAACAAAATCCATAAGTCAGGAGCGTCTAAAATGTCAATGTTGAATATTGAAATTGATCTCAGGAAAGATCGTACCCTGTTTGGGGAAAGTATACCTGTTACAGTTACGCTAACAAATACAGGTCAGCCTACACTATCTGTACACAGCCCTGATTCCCCTAGTGAATTTGAATTTATACTTCGGCCTAAAGACCCCAACAAGCAAGTTATTGTATTAACTAAATTAAGTGCGCTTTTGGCTCGTGATAATAATCCTCCGCCTTCGATGCCATTTGAAATGGTAACGTTAAGCTCTGGAACTAAAGCTATTTATCAAGATGACTTAGCCGGATATCAAATTGATCCAATTGAAACCGGTGAGTATCAATTATCGGTTGCATATGCGGGTAATGGTGAGCGAATTGAATCAAAAACAGTGAATCTTGGTGTTGTACCTGCAAACATATCTCATCTAACAGCGGTAAATGATAACGATAGTCTGTTTGTCACATTTTCTCACCATGACTCAAAGAATATAGGGCAGGTTTTTCGCCACGAAAGCCGATCTGAAAATCCAAATGATGGTGTTGCTTTTCAAAGAGCAAAGACAACATCATTAGTGAGTGGTGTTGCATCAGCACAAGCTGTTAGCGAAGACGAAGAGTTAGATGGCGGGTGGTTTGCTTGGCTAGATGGAGATGCATTAGGTGCTGGTGCAGATCAATTTAATACCTTATTTATGACCATTGATCCGATTCCATTAACATTACAATCAGCGGTGCTACAACCTGCCGGTTGGCGAACCGGGGTGAATGATGCACAGTTCGCCGTTGTAGGGCTCAACCAGAAAGGTGAAATTAGTTTTGCTTCAGTAAATTTTTCTGCTCTTAACAAAACAGGAACTGTCCATACAGCTCCGCTTTCATTAGCAAAATTACCTGAACACTGGGTTGCTGGGTTGCGTTCAGGTAGCACAGGCAATGATCAATATGATTTTATATCCTCTCTTGAATCGGGGACTGAGCTAAAAATTGTTCATCAAGTACTAATGCCTAGAAGTGGAAAATCTGGGTCTGAAGTTGTGTTGTATAAAAGCGAGAAAAAACTATCGACATTGGCTCTATCATTACCTGTGGTCATTAATGAGCAGTCAAACATGCTTGATGTTTTATTAGGGTCTTTAAGTGATCCTTCACAGATAACATTTCTTCGCATACCGCTTGATGGTGGTGAACCTGAATTAACTTATACTTTTACTATTAAGGTGGACCTACACGGTAATCAACCTGAACAATGGGCTATTTCTCCGGCAGGCTACCCAGAGCCAATTGTTGTTGTTAAATTTGGTAACCGAATTTTAGCTAAAAAGTTTGGGGCTAATTCCCAAAATTGTATTCTTTCTGAACAGGCTGAACATGTCCACCATCTTCAGTTAACGCAAGTGGGGGAGGCTATCTGGTTACTCTGGAGTGACGATAGTGATGGAGTGCATTATAAAAAATTACCATAAGAAAGATTAGCTATAATTCGTAATACGGGGCATAGCTTTACTAACTTTTGGTCTTTATAGAGGTCAAACAGAAAACTGTTTTACCAATGCTTGTAGGTTATCACTAACGTTAGATAAGCTATTTGCACTGGCTTTATTTTTTTGCGCTTCTTGCAAACATATATGAGATGAATCAACCATACTAATAATGCTATTACTGATTTCTATTGTCATTTCGACCTGTTGTTCTGAAGAAGAGACGATCTCAGTATTTTTTTCATGTATCTCGGAAACAGAAGTAAAAATACTGGAAAAAATATTATTAACCTCTTCAACTGCTTGAGTTGTCTTAGTCGCTGATTGCTGCTGGTTCTGCATTAAATCGACTGTTTTAGTGGTCGCGGCATTCAACTTCATGACTAATGTCTGTATTTGCCCTGCTGAGGATGCGGTGTGTACCGCCAAGTTACGCACTTCATCTGCAACAACAGCAAACCCTCGACCATGTTCACCCGCTCTAGCTGCTTCAATAGCGGCATTTAATGCCAGTAAATTAGTTTGTTCGGCAAACCCTTCAATAACACTGACTACGCCTTCAATTGCTTTAGCATCATCTTGTAATAAGGTGAGTGATCTTGCTGTATTATCCATGACGACCGATAGCTCATTTACCATACCTTGCGTTTGTTTCATTTGCCCAACACCAGCATTGATGCTTGTTTGTGCGGAGCTTGTCAGGTTGCTGGTATATACGGCTGTCTGGGCAACTCTTTTAAAAGTTTCAGAAAGTTGTTGTACTTGTTCAGCTGACATATTGCTTAGTTTCTGCTGGTCAGCAACAATGCTTTCCATTTTCTGAGCACCATCAATAACTACTTTTTGACAAATATAAAGGGTCTCTCTTTCTTGATTGATTTTGTCAATCAGTTGGATGAAATAATTTTTCAAATGTGCAAGTGACACTTGCAACTGCGTTACTTCGCTAATTTTACTATTAACAACAAATGATTTTTGTAAATTTCCTGATGCTAACAACTCTAAATATTCACCCGTTAGGTTAAGGGTTTTGGCTAGATGATTTTTTAACCATAGTAATAAACTGACAATGATGGTAATTAAACTAACACAAGAAAATAAAATAAAAGTCAGTCGTTTTTCTGTAGATTGATAAATCTTAGTGACAGATCGTTCTAATTGTTCTAGCTGGTCTTGGAAATCTGCCATCTGTTTGGCAACTTTTTTACGCCCAGAGGTTTTTTGCTTAATAAATAAATTGGCATTATTAAGTTCTTTTGGGTAACGTTTGATTAACGATGAGATTTCGGATACATGTTCTTCAGTCATATCTTCAGATGCTGACTCATCATCCCCCCAACCCATAAGATCAGACATGTCGTCCTCATCACTCTGTTTTTTACTAGCAATGCCCAAGGCGGGTAACCTTTCTAGTGTTGAGGTATAAGTGGCCAGCTCTTGTACATTCAATTGCATTGCTTGCATTGATGCAGGGTTATTTTTAATAAAGTAATTGTA
>JALSLS010000352.1 GCA_026988195.1 Methylomonas sp. | reverse complement strand
AAAGGCCGATAGATTTCTATTCTATCCCCTGCTTCCACTTTTTTATCCAGACTACAAAGCTTTCCAAACACTCCAACTTTCATTTTTAATAAATCAATTTCTGGAAACTGATTTAGAATATCAGACCGATTAATCACTTGTTGTACAGTTTCATTGCTTGAAACTGTAACCACAATAACGGCCTGTTTTTCAGGCGTGGCGAAAGCGACTTCAACCTTACCCATAAACTTGCTTTGCTCTATCTGTAAATGATTTAACCATGGTATTACAAATTTGATTAAAAACAGCACCAAACGCTAAACTAGCAAACTTACTATTCATTTCAAACTCTAAATCAAGGGAAATCTTACTGGCATCTTCACGCAATGGCATAAAATTCCATACGCCATCAAGCGAGGAGAAAGGACCATCTAATAAAGTCATAAATAATTTCCCCCCTCCATCATGTGTATTTCGGGTCGCAAAAGTCTTATTAAAACCAGCTTTAGCTATCTGTAATTCAGCTTCAACAATATTTCCTTCTCTTAATAAGATTTTACTCCCACTACACCAAGGCAAAAATTCTGGGTAAGACTCAATATCATCAACAATAGCAAACATTTGATTTGCAGAATATTTAACCAAAGCACTTTTTTCTACTGTGGACATCGTTAGACAACTCCAAGAACATGTAAAAAGACTAAGAAAACAGCAGCAGGTGCTACATAACTCGCTAAATATCTCCAAAGTATATATTGTTGTTCTGGTAGCGCTAACTCTTCTCTAACATGCTTATCATGCATCACCCAAGTAGAAAATACTGCAATACAAAAACCACCGATTGGTAACATCAAGTTTGCAGTTAAATAATCTAGGAAATTAAAAATGGTTTTGTTAAAAATTGTAAAATCGGACCAAACATTAAATGATAAGGCAACACTCACCCCTAAAGCCCAAGTGACAAGACCACTCACAACACTTGCTTTACTACGAGTAAAGCCTTTATTTTCCACCAGCCATGCGACAACGGGTTCAATCAGTGAAATCGATGAGGTTAATGCTGCAAAAACCAATAACACAAAAAATAAGATGCCAAATAACCAACCTCCTGTCATATTTCCAAAGGCAATGGGTAATGTTTGAAAAATCAGACCGGGGCCTGAGCCAGGCTCTAATCCATTAGCAAAGACCAAAGGGAAAATAGCAATACCTGCCAATAAAGCAACAATGGTATCTGCACCTGCAATATATAAGCTTGTTTTGGCAATTGAAACATTGCTGGGTAAATATGAGCCATAAACCATAATAGCGCCCATCCCTAAGCCTAAAGTGAAAAAAGCATGTCCCATTGCGGTCAGAACCGCATCACTATCAATTTCACTAAAATCAGGACTAAAAAGAAAGGATAAGCCTTGGAAATAAGCTTCACCTGTCGTCATGGCATAACCCACTAACAACACTAACAAAGCAAGCAAAGTTGGCATTAATAATTGCACTGCTTTCTCCAACCCTCCGTTTACCCCTCGCATGACCACACTCATCGTCGCTATCATAAAGAGAGTGTGCCAAAAAACCAATTGCATCGGACTCGCAATAAATTCATCAAAAGTCGCTTTGACTTCTACTGCATCAGCGGAAAAGCCACCAAAAATAGCTTTAAACACATAAGCATTTGCCCAACCAGCAATGACACTGTAGTAAGACAAAATAAGTACACCGGCAGTAACCCCCATCCAGCCCAAATAGTGCCAGTATTTATTTGCACCCGCTTCTGTTGATAAAGTTGCCAAAGTATTAATAGGGCTTTGTCGTCCTCGTCGCCCCATCATGGTTTCAGCAATCATAATGGGAATACCAATAGCAAGTACACAGGCTAAATAGACTAAAACAAAAGCCCCCCCTCCGTTTTCACCTGTAATATAAGGAAATTTCCAAATATTACCTAAACCAACAGCTGAACCTGTTGCTGCAAGAATATATGCGAATCGTGATGACCACTCCCCGTGTATCGATTTTTTATTTACCATGTTTTCTGCCAAACGTCCTAAAAAAGCTAAATAATTACGTTCATTATCTACTAATCAAGTAAAATACCAAAATATTTCCTTTCAGTGAGTTAAAAACACCCTCATTTCTATGGCTGGTAAAAAATCTAAAAAGAATAAACGTCAAGACAACACCATTGCACTCAATCGTCAAGCATCGCATGAATTTTTTATTGAAGATACATTTGAAGCCGGTTTGGTACTTGAAGGCTGGGAGGTCAAGAGCCTACGTGAAGGTCATATACAACTAAAAGAAAGTCATATCGTCATTCATAAAGGTGAGGCTTGGCTATTAGGGGCTCACATTTCCCCTCTTTTATCAGCCTCCACTCATGTTGCCCCCGATAGGGTCAGGCGTAAAAAATTACTGTTACATCGTAGTGAATTGGATAAATTAATTGGCAGCGTTGAGCGTAAAGGTTACACCATTGTACCGCTTTCAATGTATTGGATAACGGGTCGAGCAAAGCTTAAAATTGGACTAGCTAAAGGTAAAAAACTACATGATAAACGTGCCGTTGCTAAAGATAAAGATTGGCAACGAGATAAGGCTCGAATCATGAAGCATGGTTAAATGAGAACGATTAAATCCTCATTCCGTGTCATTAGAGAACATTTGCGTAGTGTAGCGATAAACTTTGATATTTTCTGACCAAAAATGCTTTGCCAATCCCGCTTTTTGTTTTAAATGAACTAAGAACTGCTCAGCTGATTGTATCGATTGCCATACGGAGGGTAAAAAAGTACCTTTTCTTCCTCCACTTTCTAATATTAAACCATCAATATTAGGCCTAATTTGAGTGATTAAGTCTTGCTCAGAAGTAAAGTGCATTTCCTCAGCAGGGCTTAAAATAGATATATGAATTACTATTTCTGCCAATTCTGATGCTTCAAGTTTAGGAAACCGAGGGTCTTTAAAAGCGGCTGAAAAAGCATTTTCACAGACATCTTCGGCTAAAGGAAACACCGCCTCCAACATGCCAATACAGCCACGGAGTTGTTTACTTTTTTCCAAGGTCACAAAAGTTGCCCTTTGCTGAGATAGCTCAAAAGGGTAATCTCTCAGATTAATCGATAAAGGCTGACCTGTCTCTAGCCCTGTTTGAATAGATTGATAGGCTAAATCTAATAAAATCCGTTGGTTTTTTTTATTCAATAACATAAGCACCATACCCCACAACTCTATTCATATCAGCACTTCCAGCGGTATCTCCCGAATTTCTTAAATCGATAGTTTTTATCTGTAATTTATTTTTTTCAGCTAATTTCATAAGCCCACTAACAGGAACCTTGCCACATGCAGAATAACTATCTAACTTTTCATATTGTAATTGCTCGATAATTTCTGAAGTTTTTTGATCAAGCACCTGAGCGGTTTGATAATCATGAAAGTGACTTAAATCAGAACTAATAACCACCAAAACATCATCCTGTTCCCAGAACATTTCAATTAACTGACAAACTTGATCAGCCGTTGCATCTCCTGCAACAACAGGAATTAAAGAAAAATCTTGTAACACTGTTTGCAAAAAGGGCAATTGCACTTCAAGACTATGCTCTAAGGCATGTGCTTGATCCAGATAATCAACAAAGTCTAATTTATTTATCTCTTCTACTGCTACAGTATCAATAGCTATTTGACCTAGAGGAGTAATAAATTGATCAGCCGTAGTTAACGCTAAACCATGAAAGGCTACACGGTGAGATGGACCAATCAACAGTACTTTACTAAATCGTTGAGTGTTCGAAGTTAATCGCACATAAGCGGCGGCGGCAATAGAGCCAGAATATATATACCCAGCATGGGGTACTATGATTGCTTTGGGAACTTTTTCAGCTTTAGGCGCGTCATTAAGATAACGATTTAACATTATTTTTAGATCGGCTTTATCTGCAGGATAGAAAGTACCTGCAACTGCAGTTTGTCGTATATTTACCATACTTAATTTATAGGTGCTTTATGCTAAATTACAAGCTCATATCAATTTATAGTCCTGTATTTCTTTATTATGCGTAACCTAATAAGCCAAAATACTGTTCAAACCGATTACTGGCATATCCTTGAGGATGGCAGAGTACAGTGTGATCTATGTCCCAGATTTTGTAAGTTACATGATAAACAACGTGGCCTATGCTTTATTAGACAAAACTTAAACCAGCAAATTGTGTTAACCAGTTATGGGCGTTCCAGTGGTTTTTGTATTGATCCTATAGAAAAAAAACCCCTTAACCACTTTTACCCAGGTTCAGCCGTTTTATCATTTGGCACCGCAGGCTGTAATTTAGCCTGTAAATTTTGTCAAAACTGGGATATAAGCAAATCAAGGGAGATGGACTCATTAATGAGCCAGGCAAACCCAGAAGCTATTGCAACTGCCGCACTAAAGGCTAAGTGTAAAAGCGTTGCTTATACTTATAATGATCCTGTTATTTTTCATGAATACGCTATTGATACTGCTCAAGCTTGTAAAGCGTTGGGTATTAAATCTGTTGCCGTTTCTGCTGGCTATGTTTGTGATCAACCCCGGGCTGAATTTTACCAATCAATGGATGCGGTTAATATTGACTTAAAAGCATTCTCCGAACGCTTTTATCATCAAATTACAGGGTCGCACTTACAAGCCATTTTAGAAACATTACTCTATATTAAGCATGAAACAGATGTCTGGTTAGAGCTCACTACACTGATTATCCCAGGAGAAAATGATTCAGAAAAAGAACTGCAGGAAATGACTCAATGGGTCGTTGAAAACCTAGGGCCTGATGTCCCCATGCATTTTTCAGCTTTTCACCCTGACTGGAAAATGCGTGACATTCCTAGAACGCCAACAGCCAGCTTATTAAAAGCAAGGTCTATTGCTCTGGCTAATGGTGTGCAATATGCCTACATTGGTAATGCTCATGATAAAGCCGCCGACAGCACTTATTGCCACCACTGTGGTGAGTTATTAATAGGTCGAGACTGGTATCAGCTTTCCGAGTGGAATTTAGACAGTTCTGGCGCCTGTTTAGCCTGTTTTACAAAATGTGCAGGCCTATTTGATAAAGAACCTGCAAAATGGGGAGCAAAACGCCAAATAGTTAAAATATAAGTTAAAAGTGAACAGTTTAATGAGTTCTACGCCAATACAATGCCAGCAAACTACCTGAAATATTGTGCCATATACTAAAAATCGCGCCTGGTAAGGCGGCAGAAACTGAAAAATATTTTATTGCCAAGGCAACGCTTAAACCCGAATTCTGCATGGCAACTTCAATACAAACGGTGCGACAACTTTGTGAATCATATTTTAATAACCAAGGAATAGCATAGCCTGCTATTAAACCCATAACGTTATGTAAACACACAGCCAGTAATACCGGTAATGCCAAAACATTTAAATTATGATGATTTAAACCCACGATAATGGCGATTATAAAAATGATAGAAAATGACGATAATAAAGGAAAAATAGATTGAATTTTTTTAAGTTTGAGGGCAAAAAAACTATTCAACAAGGTTCCTGTAAGAACAGGAATCATCACAATAAATAGAATGCTTTTAAGCATCCCTTCAACTGGCACTGGCAGCAACTGGTTTAAATATAAAAAGGTTAAAGCTGGCATTAACAGTACCGCACATAAAGTAGATGCGACTGTCATCAAAATGGATAACGCGACATTCCCTTTTGCCAGATAACAGATCACATTAGAAGCTGTCCCGCCGGCACTTGCACCGACTAAAACCATCCCTGTCATTAAATCCGTTGAGAACCCCAAAGCAATAGAAATAATGTATGCAAATAAAGGCATCAATATAAACTGAATACTTACCGTAATAGCAATAAGTAAGGGCTTTTTAAATACCGTTTTAAAATCTCCCCATGTTAATGTCATTCCCATACTGAACATGACAACGGCAAGTAAAGGCACAATACTGCTCTTAAATGCCCCAAAAAACTCTGCATTAAAATAGGCAATGCTTGATAGCATAATCGCCCATACGGGGAATAGATTAATGACTCTATTGAGCATCAGCTGCTTTTCCATCTAAGTATAATTTTTCAATCAAATTGAAATTTTTAATTTTCTTAGTATCCAGCTCCAATTTTTTAAAAATATCATTAATTAACTGTTTTTTAAGGGTTTCTGCACTAACAGCATATTTTAATTTAAAAAAAGTATTTTTCTTCCCCGCAGGGTAAGCCTTTAAAATTGATTGAATTCTTGTGTCAATTATTAACTGGGCTTGCTGTAAAGCCTGTTTTATTACTTGGTTGGTTCCCGGTACAAATATTTGATGCTTTGGTTTTTCATTTACCTCAGATCCAGAAATTTTCTTTTCTGCTTTTTTTCTAATGGCATCTAATCTGCTGCTTTTACCTGCAGTGACTAATAAATGGCTGTTTTCGGTTCTTATTGTTGCTTTCACTTGACCTTCCAGTTTTAAATTTTTTTATCCATTAACGCTTACAAAATCATTCTAATGCACGATGATTTAGAGATGCTGAGGTCTAATCATAATATACTTCGCGCGGTCACGGATGCGGAATTTATAGCGAGTTGATTTTTGTCGATAGCAAGGCGCTGAAACGGGCGCATAGCTAGCTACGCAACTGTTTCAGCAACACAGTCTATCGGCAAAAATCGACCGTTAGAAATCCGCAACCGTGACCGCGCGAAGTATAAATAAACCACCACAATAGTTCCCATGCTCTGGGTCATTGCCTTTAAGTTAAGAGATATGGCCACTTTATCTCGTCATTCCTGCACGCTCTAAGCAGGAATCTATACATTCTAAAAGGATAGATTCCCGATAAGAGAACTCGGGAATGACGTAGTAAACCTTTAACTTAAGGCAATGATGCTCTGGGTGGGAGTTTATTACTGAACGATCCTGCGTTCCGTGACGTTAGAGCGTGGGAATGATAAGAAACTTGAACATCTAATTTGATGTAATAAATGACTATTTTCCTTGTTCAGTGGAAACAATAAATGCATCTGTATAAATATCTGCAATAGAAGCACCTTTCAAAAATACTTGGGTTTTCATTTGATTAATCATATCAGGATGTCCACAAAGAAAAACTCGCCAGCCTTTTAGATCAGAAACCTCAGCTAAGGCGACAGTATTAACACGTCCATGCTTAAAACCTTCTGGAACATTCTCACCTGAAATACAAGGCGTGTAAGAAAAGTTTTTATGCTTTTCAGTCAATGCTCGCATTTCATCAATACGGTATAAATCTTCTTTTTCCCGACTTCCATGAAATAAATGTATGGGGCCCGTGTGCCCATGAGAGAGTGCATCAGTTAAGATACCTGCTAGAGGTGCCAAGCCACTGCCCGTTCCGACTAAAAGGATTCCTTCCTGCTTTCGCTCAGGAATATAAAAGCAGTGTCCTTTGGGTTCGGAAACAGCTAATGTGTCCCCTACTTTAATAACATCGTGCACCCATTCGCTAAACTGTCCACCCGGTAAACGACGAATATGAAACTCCAAGGCTTTGGATTCTTCAGGTGTATTTGCAATAGAGTAGCTTCGTGTTAAGCCATCTTTTCTTTGTAAATTAACAAATTGACCCGCTTTATATTCAAGAATATCCTGACATTCAACCTTTAATAAAATAGTATTTCTATTTAACATTTCATTAACAATAACCACTCCTTCAGAAAATAGCTCTGATTGATCAGGTAAGCGAATCGTCATATCCTGCTCAGGAACACACAAACAGGAAAGAAAATAGTTTTGACTTCTTAAGGTATCCTTTAAACCACTCTGTGACTGTACAGGCGGCGTTCCATCGGTACACCGAGCTATACAGCTTTGACATGTCCCTTTCTGGCAAGCATATGAAATATCAACATCTTGTCTTAATAACGCATCCAGAACTGTTTCTTCGGGCTCACAGCTATAATTATTTTCAGCAATTTTTAATCTTGTCATTGTAAACTCAGGTTCTATGGAGTGAGGATTTAATAATCCTAGGGAACGTGCATGAAACAACTTCCCGGTTTCTAACTTGTCTTTTTGCACCAGATGGAATGATCTCATTCGTTGCGTAGCTTGCTATGCGCCTCATGAGATCATTCCACCTGAAACAAAAATCCTACGTTATAATTTCGGCAAGTTATTCCATACACGTTCCTAGACATAAAAAAAGAGAAAACAAAATCGTTTTCTCTTTTCATGGTTATTTTAAAAATATTTAAAATTATTTACCTAGTACATCTGCTCTTGTGCTTTCTGCAATAGCTGCAGCTTCAGCAATTAAATCTGCAGGTACTTTAAGCTCTACTAAGGTAGCGCCCAAATGCTCCATAACCGCATCAAAATGAGAATCATCCAAACCCATTTTCACTAAACGGACATGAGCATCTCTCATGTCTTGGCCAGTATAGGTATTAGGTCCACCAAAAGCCATTGTAAAAAAAGCTTTTTGCTTAGCAATTTGTTTTTCCATATCAACATTATTGAAAAAACGGTTAATTCTATGATCAGCTAGTACTTTTCGGTAAAATAATTCAACTGAAGCATCTACAGCAGCTTCTCCACCAATTCGATCAAATAAAGACTCACTCATTTACCACTCCTCATGTTTAATTATATACAGTTACAATATAGACTGAAGTTAAAGAATAACAAAACCCACAACCTTTTACAACTATTACATGTTAAAAGTATTTTAACTAAATTTTCTACTAGAACCTTTGTTATACTACGTCATTAAAATGACTAAAATAAGGGGATATCTATGCCAAGTAACGTGAGTCCTCGGCAACGTCAAATTCTTGATTTACTTCTTAAGAATAGAGAGGGACTAAGTATTGATGAAATAGCGATGGCTCTTAATATATCACGCAATGCCATTCAACAGCACCTACCCTCTTTAGAAAAAGAAAGATACATACAAACAGGCGATCTTAAAAAAACAGCAGGAAGGCCTGTTCGCACTTTTATTTTGACGGAACAGGGTTTAAATTTTTTTCCTAAACAATATGGCTGGTTTTCTGAGCTCATCCTTTCCGATCTAAAACAAGAAATGGGAAGTGAAGGCCTGAAGATTTACCTACAAAAATTAGGGAAGTCACTCGCTCAAAGCCTTTTACCAAGATTTGCAGGAAAAAATACAGAAGAACGTATTGTCGAACTATCAACTATTATGGAAGATCTAGGGTTTCAAGTATCAGCAAGTGATAAAGATACAAAAGAACATAGTTACATACAAGCCTGTAACTGCATCTATCATGATATTGCTCAAAAACACAGTGAAGTATGTGAGTTAGATAAAGCGCTTATTTCAACCTTATTAGATAAAAAAATTGAGCTTGTTGACTGTATGGCAAAAGGCGAACACATTTGTAGCTTTAAAATAAACAAAAATGACGAAAAAAGTTAGGTAATGTAGGAGCGTCCGCCCTCGGCGCGAAGATAGCTGGAAGTTACAGAGACAAGAGCATTATTTTATTCGCGCCGAGGGCGGGCGCTCCTACGAAGCCGTTCACTAAAGTTGCTGAATAGTTCTTTTTAAAGTATGTGTTTACGGCTTTCGCTATCTTCAACAAGGACTCTTCCTGTCTTTATAGTATTGAACATATGTTCAAATACCTTACCAACCTTATCCTTTTCATCATTTAAAAAATAAGAGTGTCCTTTTGGAAAATCATATTTATTATTAAAGTTATCACAATCAATTGCATAAACATTAGACTGAACTTTATCCATATCCTCAGGACCTGTATGTCCTAATCTGCGTGAAGCCACTTTATTTTTTAAATTGGATATTTTGCTTGATCTGAGCGCGAGATCATCAGAGGCATAATAAACAGATACATTTCGGGATGCTTGGCTAATCAATCGACCACCCTCTCCGTCTTCAAGAGACTCATTAACAATATCGGCCGCCATTAAAATAGTATTTCTAAATAACAAAGGCACCCCATTGGCTAAATCATATTTATTCCACATTGAAAGTGTTTCCCTAAAAACACGATTACCCATAGAGTGAGCTAGAATGTTAATCCTTTTAAAACAAGGAGCATCTTCTGGCGTCTGATCTCTCCAAGCCATAAATTTCTGCAGAACTCTAGCAAAAGAAAAAGCACTGTTATCAGCTGATTTTTGATCATCCCAGTAATCTTTTATAATGCCAAAATCATTATCACAGGGCCAAATAATAGGTACTACCTGGATTAGGTTAGCTTGTTTTTTATCGAAATAGGCTTGTAACTGGGCTACTCTTGGAAAAATATCAGGCTCGGGTAAATTAGAAAACCCATGGATATAAAATAAAAGTTGTTCGGCTTTAGATTCCCTCAATTTTGTCATAAAGCCTTCAGATCCTATTTCAAGGTAATTATCTTCAGCAATTCGTTCGCAACAATAAATTGAATTAGAGGGTGCATTTTTATTAAGGTCAAATTTATACTTACGCCCTTTTCGGGTACGTATTGATCCTTGAGGTTCTCGGTTGGTAACAAATAACATATAACACCTCTTAAACTAGGTTAATAAATTATTACTATTAATTGCCCCAAACTCTACAGCTGAAGGTTTTCTTCTAAAAATAGAGATGAGAAAACATAAGATATTTTTGGAGTGATTAAAACATCTATATATACTTTGCGCGGTCACGGATGCGGAATTTATAAGCTGCTGATTTTTGTCAATAGCAAGGCGCTGAAACAGGCGCATAGCAAGCTACGCTACTGTTTCAGTAACGCAGCTATTGGCAAGAACTCAGCGGTTAGAAAACCGCAGTCGTGACCGCGCGAAGTATATTAGTAAATTTCTACATTCAATATAATTTTATACACCTTATAGACACAGTAATCAATTTATCTTCATTAACCACCCAAGTTTAATTCCTATTTATTCCCAAACACCCCTTACAACTCTCTAGATACTCGATGTTCCCATTTTCAAGTTTAGG
>JALSLS010000351.1 GCA_026988195.1 Methylomonas sp. | reverse complement strand
TGCCAACAATTTTTAATTAAGGCCTAATAGGAGATTATCATGGGATTTTTAAATAACGTATTCAATACTCTAAAAGGTTACGGAAATGAAGCAAATGATGCCTTTGTTGATGTACAAGGTATTCGTATTATGGAACAAGAAATTAGACAGGCTGAAGAAAGTCAGCGCAAAGCAAAAGAATCACTAACTGATGTTATGGCCGAGCAAAAAAGAATTGCTCGAAAAGTTGATGATTTAAAGGCCAGTGTTGGTGAATATAGTGAAGCAATTGCCAAACTATTAGACGCTAATAATGAAGAGCTTGCGATGGAAACAGCTGAAAAGTTAGCTGAATTAGAAACAGACCTAGACAGTAATCAGGCGGTTCTTGACTCTTATAATGAACAAGTCAAAGAATTAAAAGGAATTATTAAAGATTCAGCAAAACAGATGGAAGCATTAAAGCGTGAAGTTTCGATTGTAAAATCAACAGAAGCCGCTCAAAAAGCAAGCGAAGCAACGGCTGCTCAGTTCTCAGGAACAAACTCATCATTACGTTCAGCTTCTGTCTCAATGGAGCGCATAAAAGCCAAACAGCAAAAACGTAAAGATAAAATGAAATCTGCGCGTGAATTAGCAAAAGAGGAAAATGGCGGTAATTTAAAAGACAAACTGGCTGCAGCAGGGGTTATTGGCAACCAATCTTCAGCAGCCTCAATTTTAGACCGATATAGAAAAGATAAATAACCGATCAAAATAGTTTGTTATACCAGCATTAAGTCGAGAGTACTGTAGGAGCGCCCGCCCTCGGCAATTGCTCCTGCATTGCTCTATCTACGTGCATGGGCAGATATTTGCTCCTGCAATATCTGCTTTACTACATCCATGCATGCATGTTCCTTAATAAGGGGTGAGAGTTTAATAAGCCAAAATATTATTAAATTTTCATTTCTTAGTAACCTTGTTTTTGTGATATATCTTGGCAACAATAACCCCAGCAATAAATCCAAACAAATGTCCTTCCCAAGAAATGCCTGGGGTCGAGGGTAAAACGCCAAAAATCATACCGCTATAAAAAAATATTAAACCGATTGAAACCACAATATATTTTATTTTTTTAGAAAACCACCCAGCGAATAAAAGGTAAGCAAAAAGGCTAAATATCAGTCCAGAAGCACCAATATGAATGGCACTTCGACCCATTAACCAAGTTAATGCTCCTCCAATTAATAACATCAAAACCATTTTTGAAAACATTTTGTTTCCTTCGAGCAAGGCCAAAACCAGAGCAAAAATAGTAAAACTGATAGAGTTGCCTATTAGATGGGATAAAGAGCCATGTAAAAAAGGGGCGAAAACAATACCCGGTAGACCTGATATAGACCTAGGTATTAGACCAAACTGCTGTAGCGGAAATAGAAAAGATAAAAAATAGCTCCCCCAAATAATAACAAGAAAGACAATAATAGCTTTTATGGATTGATTCAATTGATTAGCTCTTTTTAATAAGGAAGGGTGAAATTAAGTTAAGTATTAAAACCACGGTAAGGTAACTCCCCTAGCTCATCGTTCCCATCGCTCCAGCGTGGGAATGCAGCTTGTGACGCTCCAGCGTCACGGAATTTGGGAGCTATTTGGGTGGTGAAACCTGGCAGTTTATTACCCATTGCCTTAATACAAATCAACAGGATCAATATCTAAAGACCAGCGTACCTTTTTAGCTTCTTTGAGTCGGTATAATTCAGGAATAAGTTGGTCTAACAATAATTGCAGGTTTTTTCGCTGATTATTTTGTAATAATAACTGGAAATGATAATTACCTGCACGTTTTGCCATGGGCGCGCTAACAGGCCCTAATACCAAGGTATTATGATTGCTCATGCTTTTAATCATCTCACAGACTTTGTTTAATAAGGTTTGCGGCTCGATAGGGTTTGCTGCATAGGCTCTTAATAATGCTTGAGAACTATAGGGTGGTAACATCGCTTTTTGCCGCTCAGCAAGTGCGGACTGAGCAAAGCTGTTATAACCCTGTTTGAGCAAAATAGTTAACAAAGGATGTTCAGGCTGTCGGGTTTGTAAAATAACTTTTCCTGGTTTTTCTGCGCGTCCAGCGCGTCCAGCTACCTGGATAATCAGCTGAGCCAGTTTTTCAGTGGCATGAAAATCAATACTAAATAAACCACTGTCGATATCCAAAATAGCCACTAAAGTCACATTGGGGAAATGGTGGCCTTTGGCTAACATTTGTGTCCCTAAAATAATATCAACTTTTCCTTGATTGATTTGCTCAAGATGGTTTTCTAGTGAGCCTTTACGTTGTGTGGAGTCTCTATCTAAGCGGACTATTTTTTTATCAGGAAATAGTTCATAAAGCCTTTTTTCTACCCGCTCTGTTCCTAGGCCTAATGCTTTAAGCTCTCCTGTTTTACACGAAGGACACTGTATTGTTAACGATTGTTGATAACCACAATGATGACAGCGCAAACGTTTTTCATCATAGTGAATAACTAAGCTGGTATCGCAATGATGACAACGCGCTACCCAAGCACATGAATGACATATTTGTACGGGGGCAAAGCCTCGGCGATTTAAAAACAGTAATACTTGTTCTTTTTTAGCTAAAGTTTTTTTGATATGGGTAATTAAAGGCTCGGAAATCCCATCCTGTAATTTTTGATTACGAATATCAAATAATAAAAATTTAGGTTTGATGGCGACACCGGCTCTTTCAGATAAATGCAGCAGCTTATAGCGTTTATTTTGGGCATTATATAAGCTCTCTAATGAGGGTGTAGCAGTGCCTAATATAACGGGAATATTGAGTAGTTTTCCTCGTACGATAGCTAAATCACGGGCTGAAAAACGAAAGCCTTCCTGTTGCTTAAAAGAGGAGTCATGCTCTTCATCTAAAATAATAAGGCCAGGTCTTATTAGCGGGGTGAATAATGCCGAGCGGGTGCCTAATAGGATTGAGCTATGGCCTTGTTGCATTTCTAACCAAGCACTATGCCGCTGTGTTTCAGTGAGTTTAGAATGGGAGCGGGATAAGGCAACAGAAAAACGTTGTTTAAAGCGGTCTTCCAGTTGAGGTGTTAAGGTTATCTCAGGGACTAAAACCAGCACTTGCAGGCCTAAATCAAGGACTTGCTGTATCACTTGCATATAGACCTCGGTTTTACCGCTGCCGGTAACACCTTCTAGTAAAGAAACTGAGAACTGACCTATTTGTTTAGTTAATTGACTAATAGCTTGGGATTGTTGCTCGTTAGCTTGTAGAGCCGTTTCTTTTTTAACGGGAGTCTGAATAGTTGTTTTAGGTTGAAATTCTAGGGTCAGTAAATCTTTTTCTAATAAAGTTTTAACAGCTGAGCGCCAGTTCTTATCAAGTTGAGTCAAATGAGCGCTGGATAAACTGAGCGTTGGGGGTAAAAACAATTCAAATATTTGTTTTTGTTTGGGTGTTTTTTTTAGTTGATCGGGGTTTAAACACTCACCTTTTGCCGAGAGTTTATAATGCTTTTCCTGAATAAGTTGAGCTTTTTTCCCTTTCCTGAGTGAAACAGGGAAGGCGGCACTTAGCACTTCCCCTAAAGGGTAATGGTAATAACGGCTTGCCCAAGTTAATAACTGGAAATCTTTTTGGCTAATTAATGAAGTCGAATCAAGGATTTCAATAATCGATTTTAAGCGCTCTATGTTTACTTCAGCCTTTTCTAGTGAAGAGACAACAAAGCCTACTTTCTGTGCTTTTCCAAAAGGGACTAAAACACGGGTGCCAGGAGTAATAGTGGTGATTTCTTCAGGTGCTAAATAGTCAAATAAACAATTAACAGGAATAGCAATAGCGACTTGAATAATCAATATTTTTTCTCAGGTGGATTAGTCATTAATTAATATATTTTTTGTAACTACCCTCCCCAGCTAGGAAGAAGGGGTTAAGAGCGGCAGCTACTAATTTTTTGATGAATATACGCTAAGTGCTTAGTGTCATTGAATAAATTAAGTTACCCACAGAACCTGTGGATAACTCTGTGGATTAATGCTTATTAACTGATGGAAATACCTGTTTTTACTGGCTTTAGGTTAAATTGTGTAAAATTGATACTTTTTTATTAGTTGTTTTTTATCAATGACATACATTAGTCAAGTGTCTTTTTTGTAAAGGTTTGTGACAAACACAAGTCAATATTTGTGGTTTTGTGTATAACATCAGAAAACTTTGTATTTACAGGTGTTGCTTTACAAATTTGAGGGTCATTCGATCACTTTCACCAATGGCTAAATATTTTTCTCTGTGTTGATCCTTTAAGCGTAAAGAGGGGGGTAATGTCCATACGCCTTTAGGATGGAGGGTACTGTCTTTGGTATTGGCATTTATTTCAGATTTAGCGACAAAAGTGAACCCTGCCTTTTTAGCCAGAGCAATAACATGTTGCTCAGTAACATAGCCTGATAATGCTTTAGGGTCTTGATTACTTCCTGCTACCGCGCGATGCTCAACTATTCCAAGTATTCCACCTACTTTTAAGGTGTCAAATAGCGTTTTAAAAATAGTGTCTGCTTGGTTGTTTTTCATCCAGTTATGCACATTACGGAAAGTAAGTATTCTGTCGACTGAGTTGTTAGGGGCAATCGTTAGATATTCTGGTGGCTGTAATGCAGTAACAATTGTTTTACCATATATTTCAGGTTGAGCATTAATTTTGGCACTAAATTTTTTTAAGTTTTTAGTGAAATAAGGGATGCCCGAATTCGCTGAGTAATGTGCAGCATAGAATGTGCCTTCATCTTTGAGTAAAGGCGCTAAAATTTCTGTATACCAACCCGTTCCTCCTGGCCAAATTTCAACTACTGACATATTAGCTTTAACCTCAAAAAACTCCAGTGTTTGTTGGGGATGCCGGTATTGGTCACGACTTTTATGCTGTTCAGAACGATGCGAGCCATTAATAGCTTGTTGTATATTTGTGCTATCTGTTGTGCTTATCATTGAGCAAGAGCTCAAAAACAGGCTTAATAATAGAGGTGTTTTTATCATAGTAGAGTGATTCTATTTTAAAATGAGCGAGTTAGGAACGAGGGTTTAATAATACTCGTTCCTTAATATTTGATTGCGTGAACTTGAAGCCTCAAGAAGGATGAGAGACTGTTGGAGTATTCCATTGTTGCAACAGGCTTAAACTAGCCAACCCTAAAAAGGCCACTAAAGTCCAGCCAGGGATGCTAATGCCAAGGAATGTCCATAAAATATCAGCACATTCACCTGAGCCGTTAAACATTAATTTAATGGTGTCCAATAAAGGAAAATTTTCAAAAACATAGCCTAACCCTGGGCCACATTCAGGCACCTCATCTGCAGGAAGGTTTTGAATCCATATATGACGAATTGAAATACAGGCACCTATTAGTGCAGTGATTGTACCGATAATGGAATAGCTTTTTATACCGCCCTTTGTCGGGTTATGTATGGCGGCAATCAGAAAAACAATACCTGTTAGCAAGATAGCAATCCGCTGTGAAATGCACAGAGGGCAGGGTTCCATTTCTTCAACAAACTGAAAATATGCCCCTACCGCTAACATTAAAAAACAACTGATAAAACCTAGAAAAAACCAGATTCTAGGGTTAAATTTAATTAGATCAAACATTTGATACCTCCTGTTTAAATGCTGTAATTTCCCGTGAAGGGCCTAAGACAACTATTATATCTCCTGCATCGAGTTTATGGTCTTTCTCTCCAATAGCAAAGTGCAGGTTGTCACCGAGTTCTTTATCTACGATACCAATTAAGACTAAATTATATTGATCATTTAAAGCTAGGTGACTGCTATAGGTGTTTTCTAAATAGCTACCTATTGGAATAATAATTTCGGCAATATGTAAATCATCACGACCAAACACGGTATGGTCAATAATATTGGTAATATCTGGTTTTTTGATCAGTTCATAAATTTTTTGTCCACATATTTGATAAGGGTCGATGATTTTATTTGCCCCTGCTGAAATTAGCTTCTCAGCTGATTGAGCGGAACTAGCACAGGCAATAATATCCAAGTTTTTATCGATAGCACGGGCGGAAAGTGTTAAAAATACATTTTTAGAATCCTCTAGTAGAAAGCAAAAAATAATATCAATGGATTGACCAATACCAATTGACTTAAGTTCATCGTCACTACGAAAATCAAGTTTTTTAGTCTTATAGCCTTTTTCTACTGCCGACTTTAGTAGTAACGCATCGGTTTCAACAATGAGCACCTCATGTGACTTTTGATCAAGCCTAGAAATAGCCTCATAAGATAAATTATTGTAGCCAAAAATAATTATTTTTTTCATTCGGGAGGAGTGGTCTCAATCTTAGGTTTAACATAAATAGTTTTAGCTTATAACCGCAACTACCCAGCTTGGTTAACAATTAGCATTATCGATGGGGGCTCATTTTTTGGGGCGCAGCTTACTTTTTTCAATTTGATCTTGAAAATGTTCAATAGAGTACTTCCGCCCAAGAACAATAATCATATCTTCAGCTTGTAATTCAAATTGATGTTCAGGGTTAAAGTAAAAATGCTGGTTTTTGACTTTATAGCGATTTCGGCGTTTTAAATGAATCTTATTTGAACTAATAACACCAACTAAAGTTAATTTTCTTTTTTTAAAGTCAATATCAGCTATTTTTTTATGCTCTAGTAAACAGTTGGGGTAAACCACTAAGGTTTCCATTAGAATTTGTTTTTGTTCATGTAAAATACCTAGAATAGCTTCAAAAGCAACTGGTTGTCCGGCATACTCTGCGGCAAGTAGGCCTGAAATTTCAAAAGGTTGAATCACCTTACTTGCACCAGCCTGATAAAGTTTTTTGACATTATCGTCTCTATTTGCACGGGCGATAATATTTATTTTAGGGTTAAGAGAATGGCTGGTTAAAGTGATGTAAACATTAATCACATCATCGCCAGTGACACATATAACAGAAGATGCCCCTGAATTTATACCAGCATTGATTAACACTGTATTTTTACTGGCATCATCTTGTATATATAGGTAACCTTTTTCTTTGGCGAGTAATGTATTGTCATCTTCGGTATCAATAACGATAAACGGTTGCTGGTCTTTTTCAAGTTTTGAGGCTATTTCCTGGCCCACACGACCAAATCCGCAAATAATAATAAAGTTATCAAAACGACTTAACTCTGCATAGGTTCGATTTTCACGCAGGGTATGCATTTTTTCATTAAAGGCGGAGACAATAATAGAGGTAAAGAAAGATAACCCGCCAAGCCCTGTCAAGATAAGAGCTATTGTTACTAGCCTGCCACCGAAAGTGACTGGGGTTATATCACCATAACCCACAGTAGAAATAGTGACAATGGACCAATAAAAAGCATCATATAAATGCCTGATATTGCCACCACTGGAATTATTCTCAAATAAATAAATAGCAACAGTCGAAATAAAAACAAGAAACCCCATGAGAATGGCTAGGGTAAGGAGTTCAAAACGTTTATTGGATAGAACATCGGCAAAGACTTTAATGCTATTTGAATACCGAAATAGTTTGAATAAACGAAAAATAAGTAATATTCGTAATATTCTGAGTGGACGATAGCTAGGTAGAATTGCCAGTAAATCAATCATGGCAAAAAGAGAAAACATATACTCCAGTTTTTTACCGAACACTTTTTTGAGTGTTTTTAGGACACTGAAACGAGTATTTAAGTATTCAGCGCGCTCATATTCTTTAATGATAATACGGTGAGAGTCACAATAGAGCCAAGCTCTTAATAAATATTCGGAAATGAACACAGTCACTACGCATTTTTCAAAAAACTCACCTGTGGAATTAAGCTCGTGTTCAACGCTGTATACCAAAAAGAAAATACTTAACATAACCAAGCAAATCATAAAAAGATCAAAATATGATTTTATTTTACTCTGGGGGTTTTCAAGTAAATTATAAAAGAACTGCTTACTTTGTTGATAATAAGTCGATGTTTTTAATAAATAGGCGAAATAAACTAAAGGTTTAGCAAACATTATTTTTTAAATTGAATGACTTTATTGGCCGGGTTCAAATTGATTTCATCAATCACTATATTACTCCTTGAGTTTAGTATAAAACTGACAGTTTCGGCAATATCCTCTGCAATAAGGCGATGAGTATCTGCATCGCCTGGTTGAAAGGATAATTTATCAAAAAAACTAGTTTTTACCATTCCAGGGTTAATTAATGACACGCGGACACTAGTTGAACCACATTCATCTCTTAATGCTTGAGTAAACCCGCGTAAGGCAAATTTGCTGGCGCAGTAAATAGAGCCTTTTCTGCTGCCTTTTAAGGCAGCTTCTGAACCGATATAAATGAGATTACTATGCGGTTTTCTTTTTAAATTAGGGATCAATGCTCGGGTAATAACAGCCTGGCTAGTGAAATTTACCGTTATCATTTGTTCAATTTGAGCAAATGAAAATTGTTCTACTGCACCAAATTGTCCGTAGCCAGCTGAAAAAATCACCCCATCTAAAGCGGGAAATGTTTTTTCTAAAGTTTTTAACTTAGCAGGGAGTTGTTTAAGTTGAGCTAAGTCTAACTCAATGGAACTGAAATTTTCATGTTCAACAATAAATTTATTACAGTCCCTAGAGCTACCAATCACCATGTGGCCTGCGTGTAATAATTGTTTGGCAATGGCTCGGCCAATGCCAGAACTCGCCCCTGTGACCAGTAAGGTCCTTTTTATAGTGTGCATGGAAAGAATTTAGACTCGGGGATATAGGACAATAAAAGTTCAGTACAGTATTGCAACATTTCTTGCTCTAGCTCAGCTTTATAAGAAGTGACTTTATTTTTAGTTTCAAGTGGGCTGGCAAAAAGTGTTTCTTCAGGGTATAAATTGTGTATTTTTTTAAAGTATTTTTCGGGTAAACGAAACACGCCTAAGCTAACAGAATGTAGAGACTTTAGTGTGATACGGCTAAAAACTTGTTCAAAGAAACGTTTATATTGTTGTTGGTAATCTGTTTGATAGATTAAAGGGTCAAAGCGTAAGCCAACAGGCCAACCTTGTTCTTGTAATTTGCATAGCGCATCCAGTCTACGAGCAAGTGTTGGGGCTTTATCTTCAACTTTAGTGGCAATCTCATCCGGTGATAAGCTAAAAGCAACAATCGTTTGAGGGTCGGGGGTTCTGTTTAATAAGCTTCTAATTTGAGTGCTTTTAGTTCTTAATTCTAGCCAGGCATTAGGAATGTCAGCAAAAAAAGGTAAAAACTGGTCTGCAAACCCGGTCATCGGCTCTAATGCCAAACTGTCACAATCATAACCTGAGAAAAAATGAATAGGTTCATTAGGAGATGCTTGACAGATTTGTTGGATTTCTTGTTGGTAATCCTCAAAATTAATAAAAAAAACATAGTTTGCCGATTGATACATGCCTTGTAAAAAACAATATCGACAATCATATAAACAATTAAGCATATGAGAGAAGTAATAGTTCTTTTTTGCCCCGATGTTATAACCAGGAGGGGCTGGGAGTGCAAAGTTCTTATATTTTTCCGCTAATATTAAAGCAGGTTGTTGTTTTTGTAGGCGAAAGTTTTGAGCCTTAGGGTTAAAAACCTCACCATAACGTTCACAGATAACTTTCCTGGCTTTAGGAAAACGTTCACAGACTTCAAGAGTGCGAGGATGTTGGCGGATATTTTCTTCAATATAAAGCGTGTGAATCATGTTATTAGATACTATCTATTTCGGTTGCAGCAATTTGCTGTAGGATGTGCTGACGACAGGAAGCGCATCAGCTGTAAAGATGCGTTTCGTTCCTCAGCACATCCTACCTGTTATCCTAAATTAATGGCAGTGATGCCGGAGCATGGGAGCTATTTTGGTAATCTATTTGTTGCTAGTGACCTAAGTGTAATATAAGTGGCACTTAAAAGGGTAAACAGGAATAAAATATTTTCTATAGCTCGATATTTTTTATGCTCTTGCCTATAGTACAGTGATATTTCTTGTTCTAACTGAGCAAAGGCCAATGCGGTTTTGTTAGCACATATCTTCATGGCATATTCCTTGGTTATATTATCAGTCATAATAAGTCTCTGGGCTTGTTGAGCTAGGTTTTTTAGAAGAGGGGTATTAATAAATTGAGCTGGCAACTGCGCCTTATCAATAGCAAATAACGTGGAATGAGCTGAATTTTGAAATATAGCCTGTTGTAACTGCAAGATAAAGGAGTGTGCTGCTAAGTTTGTTGTAGGGTTGGGTTTGCTTTCTTGAATACGTTTTAGCCAAAAATGTAGAGCACTATTATAGAGCGCATGGTGCGACTTAAAGCTTTCAATTAATTGGGCTTTGTTATCAACCTGTTGATTGAAAAGTTTAAACGCCTCAGTTATGCCTTGATGGTTTAGCCTATGAACCTTGCCTTCGAGTTGTTTTAATGCCTGTTGAATTGATTTAAGCTCAGTTAGCTGTTGGCTGAGAAGGTCATAATTTTTTTTGATGCCCAGTTGATGTGAAAGCACCGTTTGGTTTATTTTTAAGTTTAATAAATTTGCTTGCTTAGATAAATGACGCAGTTTATTTTCAAGCTCTGAATGGTTGAGTGTATTGGTATACAAAAGAGCTATTAACACCCCCAGTGCTAAAAGACTAATAGCCGTTTGCTGAAAAAGGTTGCTAGCTTTCACGGTATTAATTGTCCCGTTAATGTTTTGAGAAAGCTGACAACTAAGTCTATTTCATTTTTTTGTAGCTCTACATCTAATTGATAATAGGCCATCTTTTGTACAGCTGATGCTAGCGTTTTAGTTTGCCCATCATGAAAGTAGGGTGAGGTCAGTTCAATATTGCGTAAGCTGGGGACTTTGAATTCATATTTATGCTGTTCTTGTTTAGTAAGCAGGTAGCGGCCTAAATCTGCTTCGGTTGGCTTGCCTCTATCTGCAATATAGTCATGCATAACCC
>JALSLS010000350.1 GCA_026988195.1 Methylomonas sp. | reverse complement strand
CCTGGACTGGTAGACAGCCTTGTTGAGGCTGAACGCACTCCTGTTGAGTCTAGGTTTGATAGAGAAGAGGTAAATTTACAAGCAAAAGTATCTGCTTATGGCACCTTAAAATCAGCTTTATCTTCTTTTCAGGGTTCTTTATCTCAATTAAAATTTGCCAGTACTTTTAGCGATGTAACAACTGAGTCCTCTGATGAAGATGTAGTGACTGTAAGCGGCTCTAGCATTGCCAAACCAGGCTCCTACTCCCTTGAAGTGAGCAGTCTAGCTCAATCCCATTCCATCAGCTCAAAGAGCTTTTCCGAAACATCTAATCCTGTCGGCACTGGGACGTTATCTTTTCAGTTCGGTCATTTTGATGGCACTTTTCAAAGTAACACTGACAAAACAACACAAAATATTACTATCGATAGCGATGATAATAGCCTACAAGGGATAAGGGATGCCGTTAATGCGGCTAAAATTGGGGTAACGGCTAGCTTAGTGAATGATGGTTCTGGTTTTAAACTACTCTTTACCTCGGATGAGACAGGTAAAGAAAACGGTTTAAAAATATCGGTCTCTGATACCTCAGATGCTAGCGACACTGATGCCCTGGGTTTATCACAATTAGCTTTTGACCCTGACCCTGCGGCGGCAACAAACAGCCACATGGAAGAAAACTTGGCTGCCAAAGATGCTGCATTCACCTTAAATGGTTTAAGCATCACCAGTGCAAGCAACCAAGTAACGACTGCTGTTTCTGGGGTAACACTTAACCTTAAAGGCACTACCACAGTTGGCTCACCAACCCATGTCACTATCGCCAGAAACGATACAAAAATTACCGAAGGCGTTACGGGGTTTGTTGAAAAGTTTAATGAATTAGTCGATACCTTAAAGCAGCTCACTAGTTACAATATAGAAAGCAAAGAAGCAGGTCCTTTATTAGGGGATTCAGCTATCCGTAGTGTTGAATCACAACTCCGACAAATGATTAGCGCTTCTTCTAGAGGAGCCGATGGCAATATCTCATCTATGGCTACGGTGGGTATTACTACAGATAGAAGTGGTAAGTTATCTTTAGATAGCAACAAATTACAACAAGCCATCACTGACGACCGAGACCTTGTCGCTCAAATTTTTAGTGCCAAGGGCTCTACAACCGATTCTCAAGTTAACTTTGTTGCTTCAAACAGGGATACCCAAACAGGTATCTATGGCGTTAACCTTGAGGTGATGGCTAGTAGAGGATCATTAAGTGGCTCGGCCATTTCTAGCTTTCCACTCACAGTAACAGATGCTAACAATAGCTTTAGTTTATTAGTTGACGGTGCGGGTTCAGGCGAAATATCCCTTAGCAATAAAACTTATGCCACGGGTGAAGAATTAGCCACTGAGATTCAATCTAAGGTGAATGCTAGTGATTCATTAAAAAACAATGGCTCTAGTCTTTTAGTCAGCTTTTCTGATGGTAAACTGCAAATGACTTCTGCTTTATTTGGTGCCAAGTCTACGGTTGAAATTACGGCTATTGAAGACAGCAGTATCTTTGGACTCACTATTGGTAAAGGTTCCGATGGTACTGATGTTAAAGGAACCATTGGGGGGCAAGAAGCCCTTGGTTTAGGGACTTTACTGACGGGACAAGGCAAAGCTTCCGGTATGGTTCTAGAGTTTTCGGGTGGGTCAGCTGGCAACCGTGGATCTGTATTTTTTAACCGTGGTGTAGCTGATCAAATGGACAGCTTACTGAGTAGCCTTTTAAAGTCTGATAGTATCATTAGCTCTCGAACCAGCGGACTAAATACTAATATCGAACGGCTTTCTGAGCAACGTGTTGAGCTAGATAAAAAAATGGATGCTCTTGAGGCTCGATTATTTAAAAAATTTAATGCAATGGATGCCATTGTCGCACAATTACAGGCAACAGGCAGTTTTCTGGATCAACAATTAGAGAACTTACCAGGGGTTGTTAGAAAAAAATAATAGCCTTTTTGTAGCTATTCAGAAACGTGTATAAAATAAACGACCAAAATAGTTCCCATGCTCCAGCGTGGGAATTCATTGCTGAACGCTCCAGCGTTCCGTGACACTGGAGCGTCACAAACTGCATTCCCACGCTGGAGCGCGGGAATGATGGGTGGTAGGCTAAAGCCCTGTCCCCTTCTGAATATAAATATTATATATTTTTCTTAATTATTGCCAATACCGCTGCTTCATTTAACCCCGTAATATTACTAATTTCTGGTACCGTCATTCCTGCCTTATGCGCCTTTAGTACAATGTTTGTTTGCATAATAACCTCACCCAATTCAACTCCTTCTGTTTTCCCCTTTTTCCACCCTTCTTCACGCCCTTCTTCAAGCCCTTCCTTATGCCCTTCTTGCCGGCCAACCTGATACCCCTTTTCTTTGGCTAATTCGACCGACGATTTTTGAATATAAATAAACTCTTTACGTTTTCTTTGCAGTTCCAGTTCTTCACTGCTTAGATTTGCTTCATTAGCTATCCCTAAAGCTATTTTAATATCTTTATCTATATTATTGGGTACGAAATCTAATTTTCCTGCATTTTTAATAAAGTAAATCCATTTGTCTTGTAATGTTTCTAGCGCTTCTATTTCTTTGTTAAATTTTGGCAGTTCTATAAAAATTAATTCAATATCATCACTGTAATGAATAAAATTATCTTTTTCTATCAACTTAAAATTACTAATAACCCTACTACTTTCTTCAAACATATTAAAATCAACAATACTCAACGCAATAACAGGGTTAAGTAAATGATAATCATCCGTTTGATTAAGTTGGACTGAATAATTTTTTGCCGCATTATAAAGAACTCTTTTTTCAAACCCTTGATGATTTAATACCTGCATTTCTATAATAACAAGGCTATCATCTTCTAGCTTAGCCTTTACATCAACAAAGCTATCTTTCATGCCTTTGATCATAGGAATATTGTAGGGGTCGACTATTTCTAAGCTTTTAATTTTTAAGTCATGGTTAAACCGAATAACCGCATTTAAAAAACTTTTTAATATGTCATGGCTTTGACTACTGCCAAATACCTTCTTAAAGGCATAGTCCGTTTTAACGTCTAAAAATTTCATACTTTATTCTCTTAAATGCGACTTTAACTTTAAATAATAGCCACTTCAGATCAGCTTATCAAGCAAAGTCAATATCTAGGTTTGGATACATACTACAGAGACGGTAAGCGTTAAGCTTTTGTAGCCTTGATGAAATAAAATGGAATCAAGGTTTGCCTGTTGAATCCCTTGATTCCGCTTCGCTGCATCAAGGCTACATTTTTTATTTTATTAACTTAATGGCAATAATGATGTAAGAGCGCCCGCCCTCGGCGCGAAGGTAATTGAAAGTTTTAGAGAAAACAGCATTATTTTAATCGTGTTGACTAGTGTATGGGCAGATATTTGCTCCTGCAACATCTGCATTCACTACATCCATGTAGATTATGCACGTAGGTAGAATAATGCAGGAGCTATTATCGAGGAGCAGCGAAGCGGTGTGCCGAGGGCGGACGCTCCTACAAAGTATTTCACTAAAGAGGCTGAATAGTTACTTTTTTGTACTGCGGCAACTATTATCCTCAGCCCTATTAACTGCTGTAAAACCGTCGAATAAATTTATAAGTCATTATTATAAATACACTATTAAACTTTTGGCACTCAAGATGCTGTTACCCCAATGTAAGAATAATTTTCTATTGAGGAGTCAATAAAATGCCACAAGTAATCAATACCAACGTTGCGTCAATTAACGCGCAACGTAATCTAAATAGATCCCAGGGGGATCTTTCCACTTCATTACAGCGCTTATCTTCTGGTTTACGAATTAATAGCGCCAAAGATGATGCTGCGGGTCTTGCTATTTCTGACAGGATGACCGCCCAAATCAAAGGAGCCACTCAAGCTAGCCGAAATGCTAATGATGGTATTTCTTTGGCTCAAACCGCTGAGGGTGCGCTAGGCGAAAGTACTAATATTTTACAGCGTGTTCGAGAGCTAGCTATCCAAGCGGCCAACTCTACTAACTCATCAACAGACAGGTTAAGTTTGCAGGCTGAGGTTAATCAACTCGTATCTGAATTAGATAGAATATCTAATGCAACTTCTTTTAATGGTTTAAAACTATTAGATGGTTCATTTCAGGCTCAATCCTTTCATATTGGAGCGGACGCCAATCAATCTCTGAGTGTTTCTATAGCTGAAGCTACTTCCACCAATCTAGGCATTGAAAAAGTATCAACTAATAATGCCACTTTAGGTGTTGAAATGGCCACTAGCAGTGCTTCTGCTGCAGTTAATAATAACGCTATGAACTCTTCAGCTGTTGCAGATACAACTTATGAGGCTGCAGTAAGTTCTTTAATTGGCGATCAAACCTTAACCATTACTGCTCCCGACACCACAACAAGTACCATCGCGATTAATGCAGCAAATGACAAACGTGATGCTTCATTAATAGCCAAAGAATTAACTGCACTAACGGGGGTGAATGCAATTGCCTCTAATAGCGCTGCTTTTGATCTATCTTCTTTAACTAATAGCCCAAATTTTAGCGATGGCGATAAGGTTACTTTTAGCTTCAAAACAGGAGATGGATCAAATGGGCAGTCTGAAGCCATTTCTATCATATATAGTAGCGCAACATTTACTGCTGATTTTGATAGCGCTATACAAACGGCAGTTACATCGGTAAACACAAAAAATAACAATACTGACCTAAGTTATGATGCAAGCAGTAAATCTATCAGTAGTGTTAGCGGTGTAAACCTCGGAATTGAGTCATTCGATACAACCGATAATGCTACGATAACCATTGACAACACATCAGCTGCTGTCAACTTAGGGGGTACTGCAACCTCAGTTTCAATGGATTTTGTTTTTAATGGATCAACGGTTACCGCTGGAACAGTTGACGCTACAAATACTGCAAAGTCTATTTTTGATAGCCTTGTTACCGAATCCCTAACTAATGCCAAGTTAACCAATAATGGTGATAATACCTTTACTATAGCAGGGACTACCAATACTGACTCTGCCACAATTTCTTATGATTCAAGTAATAATAAAATAACAATAATAGGGACTGAAGGTAAGGATATAACTGTCAACAATATTCAAGGTTCAGATGCTACTGATAACACATCTACTATTAAAGTTCAAGATTCCCAAAATGGTGGTGCCTTAACGACTCTGACTGATACTGATGGTGGAGGAACAGCGGCAGTTACCGTATCTGCAATTGAAAATAACATAGACACATTAAAGTTTGCTGGTATTGAATTAACAGAAAATACAACAAATTCTACGGTAAAAACAGGGACACTCACCATTGCCCTTGATCAAGGTTATGAAATTAAATCTGATGTTGCTAATGATGCAGCTGGGGATAGTATTTTAGATGCAGCTGCCGCTACTAATACCTTATTAACTGGGGCAATTGGTCGAGCAGATGTAACTGGCGGCAATAATATCGCTGCGCAAAATTTAACCATTACTGGAACTAACGCCACAAAAACATTGGCTATTGCAGAAAATACATCTGCTCAAGATATTGCTGCTTTAGTCAATAAAGTATCTGATTCAACTGGCATAAGTGCAACTGCACGAACTACAGCAACATTAAGCGGGTTAACTCATGATGGTGTGGTTTCTTTTAAAATAGTTGATAGCTTAGGTAATACCATTCCTATTTCTGCAAATGTAGAAACAGATAACTTAACCAGTTTGGCAAATGCTATTAATGATCAGTCAGGAAAAACTGGGATTGTTGCAAAATTAGATATTACTGAAAGTAGTATTGAGCTTGTGAATGATCTTGGTGAAGACATTAAAATACTTGACTTTAACAGTTCTGCAGCAAGTACAGATCAAGTATCATTAAGTGTCACTGGTAGCGAAGCAGGAACTATCAACCTAATAGCTAACGCTTCAAGCTCTGCATTAGACTCTACCGTTATTGGTGGCAATGTTGAGTTTAAATCTACAGCAGAATCATTTAGCATTAGTTCTGACGTAGCAGGTGATGCAGGTGGCTTATTTTCTGGAAACCCAGATATTCTATTATCAAGTTCATTAGAATCAGTTAGCACTATCGATATTTCTAGTGTTGAAGGTTCCAATAAAGCGATAGATATAGTTGATGGTGCCCTACAGCAAATCGATGCCACCCGTGCAGATTTAGGTGCAATTCAAAACCGGATGGAATCTACTATTTCCAATTTATCTGTACAAGTTGAAAACCTAAGTGCTTCTCGCTCACGAATCCAGGATACTGATTTTGCTGCTGAAACAGCCGAGTTAACACGTAACCAGATTCTACAACAAGCAGGTACTGCTATGTTGGCTCAGGCGAACCAACTATCTCAAGGCGTTT
>JALSLS010000349.1 GCA_026988195.1 Methylomonas sp. | reverse complement strand
TATTGATGAGCTATTAATTATTGGCGGTGTGATCTGGGAGGATAACCGAAATGATGATTATTTTGTTAAATCACATGGAATTAAAACACCTGATTCATTCTGGAAAGTTATTATTCGAGGTACAGGGTCTGATGAGCGAGCCATTGCCTGGATAGTTCCGAACTCTCAAAAGGCTAAACGTAAAATGCTAGACCACTATCTGGTTACAGTTGATGAAATTGAACAGAGGACAGGTGAGAGAATACCTATTGCTGACTACACAAAACATGACAAGCCAAGTAGATCATGGATGATCCCAAGAGGGTGCAATAAAGGATAATAAATTATTATGTAATTATGATAATTATGTAATTACAGTAATTATCATAATTAATGTGTAATTATCTGCTATACTTTAAATCAACTCAGAATTTATAGGATTATCCACATGGCCGTAAAACTTGCTGAAGAAGAGGTACATATTGCTTGTGCTGAAATTGCCGCCCAGGGGGAGCGCCCAACATCATTAAATTTGCTGGATAAAATAGGCCGAGGTAGTTTAACCACTATTACTAAATATCTAAATAGCTGGAATGCCTCTGATGAGGCTCAGGCTATAGATGCTGAATCCTTACCTGCTGTTGTGCAATTACCATCGGAACTATCTAAAGAGGGTGAGGATTTACTAAAGAAAATGTGGAATGTTGCTAAGAACATTACAGATAATGAACTCGATATTCAAAGAGAAGCATTAAAACAAGCTGAAATAGCTAATCAATCAAAAGTGGAAGAGGCATTTAAGTTTTCTGAGGCCCAATCTATGAAAATAGAGCGATTAGAAGAAGATTTCATGTCAATGAAAAATCAATTGGATGCAGAATTTACAGAACATAAAAAAACAGAAAGTAAATTAAATGGTGCTGAAAAAGAAAATGTAGCTTTAACCAAGGATAATGAACAGTTACAAAATGAAATACAGGGGTTAAAAAACAAGACATTATCTTTAGAAGAATCAAATAAAGCAGTTACTAAAAATAAGCAGGCTTTACAGGAAAATTATTCTAAAGAAATAAAAGCCAAAGATGCAGAAATCAGAACTCTTGAAATAGAGTTGAGTAAAGTAAACGAAAAACTTAGTTCATCTGTTACTACCAATAACAAACTTATTACAGATTTAAACGATAAAACAGAGAAACTTTCTAGCAGTGCTGTTGAACTAGAAAAACTGAACATTCATTATGAAACTGTGACTAAAGAGTTTAAAACGATTAAAACAGACTTTAAAAAGGCTAATGAAAAGGCATCTGATGCTGAAAAACTGGTTGCTAAATTGGAAGGTAAACTTGAAGTTTATGAATCTTTAGAAAAACCAAAGAAAGGTACTAAATCTGACTAAAAGAGTTCTTTTTTTTGTTCTTAAAAAGTATTTTTAATAAAGTTAGATAAGTTAAAAGATAGTTAATATATGTTACAGGGTGAAAATATGCTCTGTAGCCCTTTATGTTCGCGGCATTCAAAAAAAAACGGTTAGACT
>JALSLS010000348.1 GCA_026988195.1 Methylomonas sp. | reverse complement strand
ACATAATGGCCGAGTTGACAGGCAATGTTGCCTGATAATGTGTATTGCGGAGCAAAATACACTATTATCGGGCAACATTGTCCTGTCGAACGACTTGTTCTCAGGGAGCGGAGCGGACTGAGGGCCAGTTGTTCGACAGGTTCCCTGTCAACTCGGCCATTCTCAGGGTGCGTAGCGAAGTGGAGCACCCTGAGAACATTCTTATTAACAGGAAACTCTTCCCTGATATTCTAGATATTGAGAGGATAAATCAGGCAAGTTGTACAGGATACTAATATCTTGTACAAGCTTCCCGATTACCCTAAGGTATTGACCTGAAATTCAGGAAAAATTTCCTGCTATGACTATTATCATGTCAATATTCCTTGATAATTGATATTATCCCTATATTCAGGATTAACTTATTAATTAACTGCTAAAATAATTCTTTTTTATCACCATGTCAACAATAAAACCAAATAACTCTTTATTAGATCAAATGCATGATATTTTACGGCGCTTACATTATTCTATTCATACTGAACGGGCTTATTGCGACTGGGTCGTTCGGTATATTAAGTTTCATCACTTAAAAGAAAAAGAGACTCTGCAGGTCAATTCTAAAGATAAAGTAGAGGCTTTTTTAACTCACTTAGCTGTCCAAGGGAATGTTGCGGCCTCCACTCAAAACCAAGCCTTTAATGCTTTGGTTTTTTTATACTCTAAAGTCCTCAACGCACCTTTTGAGGGGGTTCAGGCCGCTCGTACACGTAAGGAAAAAAGAGTTCCTGAGGTATTAACCCGCGAAGAGGTTAAGTTGGTTTTATCTTTTTTGAGCGGTACTTCTGAGTTACTGGTTAAGTTATTATATGGTAGTGGGTTGCGTATTACTGAGGCTGTTCGCTTGCGGGTTCAGGACATTGATTTTGGTTTTAAGCAAATAACGATACGTAATGGTAAGGGCTTGTCTGAGCGCGTCACTCCACTTCCTAATAATGTTGAGGCTTTGCTTCGCAACCATTTAGAAAAGGTTAAAACTATTCATCAACAAGATTTGCTGAAGGGGTCGGGTTCTGTTTACCTCCCTTATGCATTGGATAGGAAATATTCTAATGCAAATAAGGAGTGGAATTGGCAGTATGTTTTTCCTAGTCGGATTTTATCTACAGACCCTCGTAGTGGCGTGGTGCGCCGACATCATACAGATCAATCTACGGTTAATAAGGCGATTAAACAGTCTGTCAGAAAAGCTAATATTTGTAAAAAAGTGAGCGCCCATACTTTTCGACATAGCTTTGCTACTCACCTATTGCAACGAGGTACTGATATTAGAACGATTCAATCGCTATTAGGCCACAAGGATTTAGAAACTACCATGATTTATACTCATATTTTAAACCTAGGTGGTGAGGGAGTCGTTAGTCCTTTAGATGATTTGTAATATTTTCCACACAGTAAATGACTTTTTAGCATTCATACCATCATCTTTATTTACGGTAAAGACTATTCCTTCTAATCATGCACCTCAATATATTGTTGTAAATAATTTATAATTTCTTGAGCATCATCTTTGCTAAGAAATTCACTATTAAGTATTTTCGATAAATCTTTTTTGTTTACAGGATAATCTTTGACCAAATTTACAATATCCTTGTCTTCAAAAGGATATGCAGTTAAAGGAATAATGAGATCTGAACGCTCAAGATTTTTCAACTCTAATGGACTACCTTCAATATTAATGTACACGTAAAACCTATCAGCACCTTCTGGTAAAGAATCGTCGTAGTATAGTGCTGCCCCTTTTGGAAGCATATAATACTGGTTCTGGTTTTCAGAGGCGACTCTCAAAGGGTGCTGAAGAACATGAACTTTCTTATTTAACATATTTGAACATCCTATTATTAAAGAAATGAATAGTATTGCTAAAGCAATAGCATATAATTTTTGAAATTTCATTTTTCTTACTTTTTGTAAGTTATTGTTTTGACAGGTGCATGTTCACCTATTAAACCATTTAGAAAACTATTAAAGTCTGCTGGCATAAAAATTCTTTGTGGCCACCCTTCATATTTTGCTGCAAGCTTATCCATAGTACTTAACCCCTTGCCCTCATTATATTTATTTGAACCTTTCATAAGTGAAGGTATGGCTATATTTGCACCATCTATACTTACTGTTGTACAGTTTGATTTAAGCGCATGGTAATTAACTATCTGATATTGTTTCATGAAGCCTCGGTCTAGGTTTGGTGTTTTATTCTTTATTTTATATTCAAAATAACTAATAACGTTATTAGCATCCTCTTCTGTTATATTGAAGCTATGCCCTATTGTTAACCGACCTGTCGCATTTTCTCCACGCATATACTTACTAAAATCAATCCATACACGCAGCATTCCTTCTCCTTCTGACCCTCCAACCCCCCAAACCTTACCATACCGTCCGTAATCGTATGTAATATCTTTTTTACTCGTAATAACACGTATAGCTACATGCCCATAAGGATGAGTTTTTCCATGCCTTTCATAGGATCCACCAACAAGAAGTACTAAACTAGAATTTTTATCAAGTTTACTTTTCTCAGGACAATGAGCAGTTATACTACCTACACAGTTTGCTCCAGTACTAGCCTCAGGAAGCTTATTTATAGTCATTGATCTTTTGTTCAGCAATCTGATACATTAATTTCATCTTTAGATCTCCCGATAACACCTCATCAACCAAAATATCTTGTATCCATCTGTATTCAAAATCGCTGTCAATATTAAAAGAAAAAGTGAACATCAAATAAAGGTACCTCTCGACATCACACTCTCGAACAATATTAAATTTTTCCAGCTTTATAATAGTTGTATTAATTAATAAACTTAAGGCTTGACTAGTTATTACACCTACTTTTTGCGGAAAATTTATCTTGAGTTGTTTCTCCATAGTCTCAATAAACTTTGTTTTTTTAAGCGCCTCAAAGACCTGAAGTTGTTCCTTTCTTATTTGTAACATTATTTTTCCAAAATAAATTACTTGTGGAACATATTACAATTAACTGTTAGGTTTCAATAAGCTATACTATGTTTATACTTCGCGCGGTCACGACTGCGGTTTTCTAACCGCTGAATTTTTGTCAATAGCTGCGTTGCTGAAACAGTTGCGTAGCTTGCTATGCGCCTGTTTCAGCGCCTTGCTATCGACAAAAATCAGCAGCTTATAAATTTCGCATCCGTGACCGCGCGAAGTATATTATCAGAATTAAATTCAGTCTCTTTTCTTCCATACCTAATTTAATCGCCCTTCATATCCAAAGCAGCCTGATACAATATCTTTTTTCTGGCTCCTGTTATCTCAACAGCCATGGCTACCGCGGTTTTAATTGAACATTCTTTTAACAATATAGATAAAACAGATTTTTGATCTTCTGTTATTTCGGAGGTGTTTTTTTCAATTTCTGCTCCTTCCACTAAAACAACAAACTCACCTTTTTGCATATTTTTGTCATTTCTAACCAATTCAAGTACATTGTCTAGGGTGTCACTGACCACGGTTTCAAACAGCTTAGTTAATTCCCTTGCGACTACAATACGACGGTGGCCTGACAATATCGCTTGCAAATCTTCAAGTGATGCCAAAATACGATGGCTGGATTCGTAAAAAACCCAGGTTGCGGTGCCGTTTGTTCTCTCGCTAAAAAACGTTTTTCTAGCGGAGGACGTTCTAGGTAAAAAACCTTCAAAATTAAAGCGGGTAACCGGTAAGCCAGATACGGAGAGTGCGGCAATCAATGCACACGCCCCCGGAATTGGTGAAACATCTATGCCTTCTTGTTTTGCCAATTTAACGAATGGCATGCCTGGGTCACTTAACAGCGGTGTTCCTGCATCAGAAACTAACGCGATATTTAAGCCACTTTTAATTTTGTCTATTAACCCTGGTGCCGCCTGCTCTTCATTATGCTGATGTAAAGAAATTAGCTTGTTATTAATGGCATAATGTTGCAATAACATTTTCACATGTCGTGTATCTTCAGCTGCAATTAAATCGACCGTTTTTAAAGTTTCTATCGCTCGATAACTAAAATCTGCTAAATTGCCTATAGGGGTTGCAACAACGTATAATTTACCGCACATTTGATAATTTATTCTCTCGTCCAGTTCTAAAACATGAGAGATAATCATACTCTCATTCTAAAATTAATAGGCTAGTCTGTTCATGAACCGCCATAATATATTTTTTTCTACTTTTTGCTTATTGATCCTTTCTGCTTGCAGCACACAGCCGGCTAAACGCTATCAATTTATGAATGAGGCAGTGCTGGCCGAGACTTATTCTCAAAATGGTCAGCATAAACAGGCTGCTAGTTTATATCAATCTCTCGCTGCTTCAAAACCAGCTCAGCAAGATGAATTTAATCTATTAGCAGCAGAGGCCTTTATTCAATCAGGCGATAGTACATTAGCACAATCGAGCATTGACTTAATCAACCCTGCTTCATTAAACGCTGAACAACGTAATAAATTATACCTAATTCTCACTCAGATAAATCTAAGTCATGGTGACACGGAGCAGGCTCTTAATAGGTTAAATCTTATCCAAGTTTATCAGCTATCGCCTCCCGACCAAATAACATTCTATCAGTCACTCGCTTTTGCACACTCCCTCACTGGAAATTTAATTCAAAGTGTTCAAGCACGTATTCAGTTAACACCTCTTCTGGGTTCTAACGAACAACGCAATGATAATAACAAGGTTATTTTAGATACATTAAAGCTACTCCCGTCTCAAACACTTAGCTTTCAACAACCTCCTGCCCCTGACATTTTAGGAGGTTGGATGGCTTTAGCCAACCTATTAAAAAACAATTCATTGAAGCAAAACCCCTCTGAATTTCAAATTTATTTGAGTGAATGGCAACGCTTATTCCCTGAACACCCTGCTAATTCAGGTTTTATTCAATCATATTTTAAAGGCTTAACAAATACTTTTAGCATACCCTTATCAATTGCTGTTTTATTGCCCGAGTCAGGCCGTTTCGCCAAAGCGGCAGAAGCCATAAAAATAGGACTTATGGCGGCCTACCACCACACTGAAATAATTAACCAGCCTTCTATTCGCTTTTATGATACTTCATTTAATGATCCAGTTTCGCTATATCATCAGGCAATATCTGTAGGTGCTGAACTGGTTATCGGCCCTCTTAGTAAAGATAATATTCAGGATCTTGCTTTGAATGCTGAATTGACTGTCCCTGTCTTAGCTTTAAATCACGTGGTTAATTTAGCCCAAGAAAACTTATTTCAATTTGGTTTAAGTCCTATTGATGATGTCCAACAATTAGCAAACAAAGCCATGTCGGACGGGATTAAAAAAGCAGTTATTTTGACAGCTAATTCCAACCATGGACGACGTATGGCTGATTATTTAACAGAATATTGGCAGCAGGCCTATGGCACAGTCCTTGAGTCTCAGCAATATGATAATAGAGGCCATGATTTTTCAGCACCTATCAAAAGTGTACTCAATCTTGATGAAAGTCAGCATCGCTATACAACCTTAAAACGCTATTTAGCCCTTAACCTTAAATACACTGAACGCCGGCGACATGATATAGATGCCATTTTTCTATCTGCATCAGCGCAAAAAGCACGCTCTATCTACCCTCAATTACAATTTTATAGAGCGACCCAAGTACCCGTTTACGCACTCCCTCAAATATACACGGGTGAGCCTAACCCTTCAGCTGATATTGATCTTAACAGTATTGTTTTTTGTGATATTCCTTGGGTATTCCCTAACGTGTTTACCAAGGAGTTGAGCAAAGAGTCACTTCGTGACAGCTGGCAACATCTTCCAAACAAATATTTAAGGCTTATTGCTTTAGGTATTGACTCATTTAACCTTTCATCCGGCTTGGAAACTATTGCAAACACTGAATTTCCGGGTGCAACAGGGTCTTTATCTATTGATTTAGAAAATAGAATTACCCGCCGGCTAATCTGTGCAAAGTTTATTAATGGCCGCCCTGTAATACAAGAAGCAGCTTATGCTGAAGAGGCCAACAATCTTAATATTGAAGGTTCAGCTTTCTAATGTTTAATATTTCTCGCCCTTTACACTTGCTTCAAGGTGAAAGGTCAGAACAACAAGCTTGTCACTATTTATTAAAGCAAGGCTTACTGCTTATTGAGAAAAACTTTCACAGTAAATATGGTGAGATTGATCTGATTATGAGCGAAGATAATATATTGGTTATTGTTGAAGTTAGGTTTAGAAAGTCTAACAAATATGGCGGTGCTTTAGAAAGTATCTCTCGAAAAAAACAATCCCGTATAATAGCGACAACGCAATATTACTTAGCAACCCATAAAGTAAACAGTTCGGTTAGATTTGATGTGATCACAATGTCTAATAACACTGATATTCATTGGATAAAAAATGCATTTCAGCTATAAAAAACAGATTACAGAGTACCAACTCGCTTTATATTTATACATACAATACACTCTATGAGCCTACAAGATAGAATTATCAATCACTTCTCAGACAGCATCCAGACTAAGCAAGAGTCAATGGCTAGCTTATGTGAACTAATAGAATTTGCTTCACAAAGAATTGTTGAGTCACTGGTCAATGATAAAAAAATTCTCACTTGTGGCAATGGAGGATCCGCAGGAGATGCTCAACACTTTTCCTCTGAAATGCTTAATCGCTTTGAGCGCGAACGTCCAGCCCTTCCTGCCATCGCACTCACCTCTGATATGTTGACAATCACTTCAATTGCCAACGATTATCATTTTGATGACATTTTTACCAAACAACTTCGTGCTTTAGGACAAGCAGGCGATATTCTTCTGGTTTATACCACTAGCGGCAATTCAGGCAATATTTTAAGTGTGGTAAAAGCGGCTCATGACAAAGATCTCAGTGTGATTGCCTTATCAGGTAAAGATGGTGGCGCTTTAGCATCGATACTGACAGAAACAGATATTGAAATTCGAGTCCCTTCTGAGTCAACAGCTCGCATTCAAGAAGTGCACCTTTTAATCACTCATTGTCTTTGTGATTTAATTGATCATCAACTTTTTGGTGGTTAATCATGAAACAGCTTATTACCTTAATTATTTTATCCAGCGTCCTTACCGGCTGTTCAGCCTTAATGACTGGATTTGCTGAAATAACAGGGCTTTCTTTTTTGCATGACCGTAGAACCAGCGCAATGCAACTGAAGGATGAACGGATAGAAATCAATGCCGGAATTGAGTTAAATTCTTTTGATGACATCCGCAATAAATGCCATTTTAATGTGACGGCTTATAATGGCATTGTACTCATTACGGGTGAAGCACCCACCGAAACTCTACGCCAAAAGATAGTTTCCATTGTACGTACCATTAAAGGGGTAAAGTTAGTTCATAATGAAATAAAAATAGCAGAACCTTCCTCTTTTTCTTCTCGTTCTTATGATGCACTTCTCACTACAAAAATAAAAACATCGTTAAGTAATATCAAAAACCTGCCAGGTTTTGACTCTACCCGAGTAAAAGTTATTACCGAAAGGGGCATCGTGTATCTTCTAGGACTTGTCCACAAACAAGAAGCGAATATTGCAACAGAAGTTGCCCGTAGAGAAATAGGTGTTAAACAAGTTGTGAAAATATTTGAGTTTATTGAGTATCAATAGCTAATCAATAAGTTGCCCCTATCGTTACCCTGCTTTGCTTCACTGGCATTAAGTTAAGGAGCGTGTATGGAATAACTTGCCGAAATTATAACGTAGGATTTTTGTTTCAGGTGGAATGATCTCATAAGGCGCATAGCAAGCTACGCAACGAATGAGATCATTCCACCTGGAGCAAAAAGACAAGTTAGAAATCGGTAAGTTGTTTCATGCACGCTCCTAAGCTTCAAAAGTAGACGTGTCCATCAATAGCACCGCGCTGAATTGATGGGCACACTATCGTTTTGCCCATCCTACAATATCCTTAACTTGACGGAGACCTTAGGATCTATAAGGTGGATTTATTGTACGTTGCCTTAGCCTTACTTATTTTGGACACCCTGAAATAATCCAGCCTACTAAGAATACCCCCACCGCCCTCTCAAAACTCTCTATATTTGGCATTTATTGCCATAAAACATAAAAAAGATAAAACATATACTCCATATAAAATCATAAACTTACATGCATAAGTTAAAAAAAATATCATAATTTCACACAAATACTTGTTCTCCCTTTGTTCTTGTTTTATTATTTAACAAAACAAATAAAGAACTCGAATGAAACTAACCCCAACCCTGACAAGAAAGCAACAAGAAGCACTAGATTTCCTTATCACCCAAAATGATAGCTTTCCTCACCCTCCTACTTTAGATGGGATATGTCTTGCAATGGGGTTAAAATCACGCGGATTCTTACACAAACATATTCAAGCTCTTCAACCCTAAAATATATTGAACAAACGCCCCAATTCCAGCCAATAAAAATATGCAAGCCATGGCGTTTTGAACCTCACCAAGTCAAAACTCAAGGCATTTTAGTCGGCCAGATGAGAAGTTATAAATAAAACAAACAATGAGGAAATATCATGCAATCACCAACATCAATGCAAGACCAAATTAAAAATAGAATTGAAGACCTAATGAATGACCATTCAACGTTTGACTGGGATGAGTTATTTCAAAACATAGCGACCCTTTCCCTTGTTATCTTTTTTATGAGCTTCGGATTAAGTTGGTAATCTTTTATCACTTAGAAAAAATGGGGAGAGGTTCTTATATTATGCCCACCCCATCACTGCCATTAAACCAAGGAGCGTGTATGGGTGGGTAAAGAATAGCGTGCCCATCAATTCAGCTTGATGCCATATTGATGAGCACCTCGTACCTCGTTTGCCCACCCTTCTTTTGAAGATTAACTTAAGCGTTGCGACCTAACATCTGAGAGCCCAGCAGCAATCAATTTCATTATTTTGTTACTGTGTTGATATAATCTAAATAACACCTCATTCCTGTTTTTTATTTTAACAACCTATCACCAGTACATATGATCAAACTAATCCACCTTATTTTTATCTTTTCATCTTTAATTAGCTTTACTGGCCGCATGGCGCTTTCTGTATTTAAACCATCACTATTACAGAATAAACTAATTAAAATAGCTCCTCATATTATAGATACCATTTTACTGCTAAGTGGTCTCACCTTAGTTATCCAAGGGAACTGGTTAGACGGCGAATTTGGCTGGATTATATCAAAATTCATTTTATTACTTGGCTATATTGGCTTTGGTATCATGGCAATGCGCTTAAAAGGAATCAGTCGTTGGGTTGGTTTTATAGCGGCTATCACTTGTTTTATTGCTATATTTATTACCGCAATTACTAAGAATGGCTTTATATAAATATTACTTTCCCTCCTCTTTTTTATAAGGGGGAGGGGTTGGTTACGTATACGTTTCAACCATTTTACAATACCAGCAACTCAACGGGTACGCGCCATATCGACAGGGATTCACATGATTTACTTCCTATGTGGAAAACTCAAATTTGAGTACCCACATAAAATGGCATAGACCCACTATTTAGATAGTTCTTCTCTCTAGGAGCCACCCCCTAGCGCCTTACCTTTCCTTGTTTCTTTTCTGTTAAATTTTAGACAAAAAAAAGCCCCACTAAAAAGTGAGGCTTTTTTTAATAATCAGTAGAGACTGTTTATTACTGTGGTTGAACTTGTGCTGCTTGCAGGCCTTTTGGACCATTTTCAACTTCGTATACAACAGTTTGACCTTCGGCCAATGTTTTGAAGCCGTCTCCAACGATTGCTCTGAAATGAACAAATACGTCTTCACCACCTTCGTTAGGAGAAATAAAACCAAAACCTTTAGCTTCGTTAAACCACTTAACTGTACCAGTTGCCATTTTTGAAATCCTCAAAATGTAAAAATAAAATAAAACGCTTGTCGATGACATTATTAAGGATTCATAGATCTGCCAATTACAGGATATTCTTAGAAAACCAGCTTGAGCCAACGCAGGCTCGCTTACTATATCGCATTAACAACAAAAATGCGCGTTTTTTTTCATTCTATTTGTAAGGTAATTCAAAAAATAAAAAAAATAAAATATTATCAATAGATTAAAAAATATTTTCTACAAATTAACTTCTAAACTTTCCACATCGACTGCCAATTGACGAAGAATATCCTTCCCTGTTACATACTCCACCGTGCTATTTTTTAACCAATTACTTGATGCTAAAACTCGCCACCGCTTTAATAGGGCTTTTAATTTTACCTTTCCGCTAACAGTAAAATGCCATCTATCAATTATGATTATATATTCAGGCAACTCTATAGGAACAATCAAATCTCGTAGGTGTAGTAAATGTTCAAATACTTTTTCACAACTTCCCAGCTGCTTATCCACCCATTCAACTACATTTTTTGCGTTGATACCCTCAATTGAGGATGTTTCATTATCTGAAACGACCTTTAAGCAATGAATAAGCTCACAACTGCTAAATTTAACAGCTATCTCATAAAAAGCAGACGCCTCCATATCATTTAAGCCCCCCTCACTATAATCCGTGTTAGGTAATACAGTTGATTTAATTTCATCACTTGCTATCCCTTTAGCCCCTATTAGCTGCGGATAAAACACTCTACCTGACTCGACATCCGTCACCTTAGAAGCAATAAACAAGCTACCAATCTCGCTCGTCTTATGCCCGGCAATACCCACATTTATTAATACTGGCTGTTTTACCTCAGGATAAGCGGCCAATACATAAGCAACCCCACCCGCCATAGCGACCTTACCTACCCCAGTCACGGTTAAAGTCATGTTATCATTGCTATAAATTGAAAAAGGATGTTTGGCGTTATCTTTTTTCAATTTAAAATGATTGATTAATGCCTTCGCCTCACATTCCAAGGCAACAAAAACAAACAGCTTAGAGGTATTTTGATTCATTATATTCTTTAACTCTATTAGGTTTCATGTTCGTAGACAATCGACAAAAAACAACCATGACAAGCACATATACTTCGCGCGGTCACGACTGCGGTTTTCTAACCGCTGAGTTTTTGCCAATAGCTGCGTTGCTGAAACAGTTGCGTAGCTTGCTATGCGCCTGTTTCAGCGCCTTGCTATCGACAAAAATCAGCA
>JALSLS010000347.1 GCA_026988195.1 Methylomonas sp. | reverse complement strand
ATCAACAACAACGATTATTAGCCGAGGGTTGCACACAATATCAAGGTTATTTATTTAGCAAGCCCTTGCCCATTACTGAGTTTTATAAATTATTGAAAGAACATGATACAAAGTTGTGAACGCTGACTGCTATATCTTTTCGAACAGCCCCCCCCCCAAAAAATTCATAAATAATACAAAACTATTACGATATACCATATAGTATTGGTTTTTCATTATTTAGCGTTTATAAAATATGAAAGTGATACATGGAATTTGGATTCCTTATCCAAAAGACGGTTTTGTCCAAAAAGGTCAGTTTAATATTTGGGTGGAGACTGACGAGCTTAAATCAAAGAAAAACAAAAACCAGCACCCCCAACAATTAACTGAAAAAGCATGTCTAGACTTTCTAAAAGCCACTTTCACTTATAGCTTAAGCCCTTCTGATCCTAGTCCGGCATTACAAAGTGTCTATTTACCTACGGTAGATAATAAACCCGTACCTGACCCAGAACTTGTAATAAGTGATATTACTGAAGAAGTTACCCTACAAGACTGGAGCGTATTTACCTGCCCTTTACCCACACCACTAAAAACAATAGCTGAGATTTATTTCTTAACTCACTATAACAATGTAGATATTCGCATCAGCCGTGATTTTTTGTTTTGGTATTACTTCAGCCAATCACTAAAACAATTCATCGAAAAAGACCAATATATCCCCGTCGTTTTAGCTGAAAAAGTAAAAACCAAAACCAAACTATACCGCTGCTGGAAAATCATTTCCCCCGTATATGAAAATTTGATAGAGCAATCTGTTAAAGCTATGCCTTTAGCCTGTTCACAGACTTATCAAGCAGAACCTTTATTACGACATTTTGCCGAAGTAACCGTCAACCAAATCATAGAATCTAGCCTCCTGAAATTACCGCAAGTTTTCAGCAAAAAACTGCAATACGATTTTTTAGAAACTATTCTTCTAGAACAGCAAACAGAGTCTCCTATAAGAACCGCTACCAAGGTGCCCGAAGAGTTTCAACAATGGCACCAATGGCAACAGAAATTTTTACAGTCCCAGCAGAAAAGTGTACTGCAATTAGGGTTTCAATTAGACGAAGCTGATGCTGAACAAATAGATAACTGGCAACTCAGTTTCTTATTATGCTCACATAAAGACCCATCATTTAAACTGGATTTAGCCGAATATTGGCCTGAAGGCGCTCATTATCAAGAACTCATAACCCAACTATTTGGCGATAATATTGAACAGCAAGTATTAGTCAACTTAGCCCATGCTGCAAGGATTTACCCCAAACTTTGGCAAGGCATGGAAACAGCAGAACCTTCCAATCTAATTCTTAGCCTAGATGAAGCCTTCGGTTTTTTACAAGAGTCCGCCTGGATTCTTGAAGATGCTGGATTTAGAGTGATTATTCCTGCACGATTAACACCCAAAGGCCGACGACGCGCAAAAATGCGCTTGCGTACGGGGGATAAGAAAAAAGACAGTGCCTCAGCATCAGCATCAGCATCAGCAAAATCATATTTGTCATTTGA
>JALSLS010000346.1 GCA_026988195.1 Methylomonas sp. | reverse complement strand
GCATTCATCTTATCCTGCATATAACCTTTAAGAATACCCTTTTCAATTAACACGGTATTTTCTGAAGGGATGCCTTCATCATCAATACTAAGCGACCCACGCCGTCCTTGTAGGGTTCCATCATCTACAATGGTACATAGATCTGAAGCAACACGCTCACCTACTTTGCCACTAAATGCCGAGGTTCCTTTACGGTTAAAATCACCTTCTAGCCCATGGCCAATCGCTTCATGCAATAAAATTCCGGGCCAACCTGGACCTAGTACCACGGTCATATTACCCGCTGGCGCATCAATAGCTTCAAGATTTACAATAGCTTGCCTTACTGCTTCTTTACCGTATTCTATTGCTTTATTTTGGTCTAAAAAGTAGCCATAATCTGTTCTTGCACCGCCCCCCATATTACCTTGTTCGCGCTTTCCATTATCTTCTAAAATAACCGTCACACTCATTCGAGTCAGTGGGCGAATATCAGCAGCAAGAGAGCCATCTTGATTTGCAACTAAAATTTGCTCATCAACACCCACTATACTAACAATGACTTCTTCAATTCTAGGGTCAAGCTTACGAGTTTCAGCATCGACCTTTCTTAACAAATCAATTTTTTCCTGATCTGCAAGTGACTTTAAAGGGTTAATAGCTTGATAATAATTTATTCTATCGGTAACGGTTGCTACTTTTCTTTGTGCGTTTTGCCCCTGCCTGGCGATTGACTTTACATTTTTTGCGGCCTCAAGCAACACTGAAAGTTCAATCCTGTCACTATAAGCAAACCCCGTTTTTTCACCCGAAACCACCCGGACACCGGCACCTTTCTCAATACTGTGAACTCCCTCTTTAACAATACCGCCTTCCAAAACCCACGACTCGAAATGACTGGACTGAAAGTAAATATCGGCCTCATCTACTTGCGCACTCAGCATACTATCCATAATGGTATCAATATCTTTTTCTTGCATACCATACGGCGATAATATTGATTGCTTTACTTGGTTTAACATTTTATATTTGGGTAATTAATTTAAGGGAACCTGTTTAAATGCTGATAGTGGAGCGACTAAAATAAGAGCCTCACTCAACTGGAAAATCATCTCTAATGGTTTTATATAGTCTTTCAATTAGCTTAGACCCAAAATCAAGAGTCTCTTCAAACTCATCGTCTAATAGTCCGTCATTTTTTTGATCTATAAGTTCAGCGCTAACTTCTGTATCACTATCGCGCCATACCACTGATAGTTTATATGTGCCTTCATCATACTCATCTTTAAATAAGAAAAAAGTCATACTATCTACTAAACTTGAATCTTTAGATAACTGCTTGTCTGGGTCAAATTTAAGATAAAAAACACCTTTATCTCTATTCTTATCTGTAACTTCAATTTCCGCTAGATTTAAAGCTTGCTCTACAATACTCCAGGAGCGATCAAAAATCTTTTTAATCTTTAAAATTGGCTGATCAGCAGGGCCAGACAATGTCACAACCTGCCCTAAGCCTTTTTTCGCAATACTTTTTTTATCCTGCATGACTGCGCTATTAACTTTTTCTGGAGCCAGTATTTCAGGTGGCTTTTCAAGGTGACTGAGATCTTTATAGCGTGTATTTTCAGTATTTGAACAAGCACTTATTAACAATGGGGCAAAAAACAACACCCATTTTTTTTTCATATTCATATTTATTGGCAAAAGAATCTTCGATGATTTAATACTGGAAATGATGCTCTGACTTTTTCGAGCCTTTCTATATCCACTTCAGCACTAACAAAACCCGCTCCTGTTTTATAACAGTCCAGCACAATACCCCATGGATCAACCACCATACTGTGCCCAAAGGTCTTTCTTCCATTGACATGAAAGCCACCTTGATTAGGGGCAATGATGTAACATAAATTTTCTATCGCTCTTGCTCTTAGCAATACCTCCCAGTGTGCGGCACCTGTTTCTGCAGTAAATGCTGAAGGAACAACCACTATCTCCACCCCTTGTTCTTGCATTTTTCTAAAAAACTCAGGAAAACGCAAATCATAACAAATGGCTATACCTAAGCGTCCAAAAGGAGTGTCTATTACTAAAGGCTCTACACCACTATCAATGGAATCAGACTCTCTATATTCCTCGTTTGTATCAGGCACACTGACATCAAATAAATGAACTTTATCATAGCGGGCAACACGTTCACCCTTATCATTATAGATTAAGCAAGCGGCTCTCACTTTATGGTCATCTGTTGCAGCTAAAGGGACTGATCCACCAATCAACCATACCGCATGTTTTTTTGCTGTCTCCGATAAAAACGTTTGGATGGGACCTTCGCCATCTTGCTCTCGAACTTTTACTTTATCCAGTTCATGCTCCCCCATTAAGGCAAAGTTTTCTGGCAAAGTAATAAGTTTGGCTCCCGCCTTAGCTGCTTCAGCAATTAATTTCCCCGCTTCCAATAAATTGGAACCAACATTTGGGCTCGATGCCATTTGAATGGCTGCACATTTACTCATTTTTTTCTCGTCAATTCTAAAATATCTAACTTTGGAGCAAGAGTTCAAAAATACTTGGGTCTTGCGCCATACTTTTGGGATAACTATTCACCCATAACTAATGCTCTTAAGCCCCTCCACCCAAGCGAGGGAGGGGGTAATGAGTTAAGAGCAACCGTTATTTTATCTTCGCGCCGAGGGCGGGCGCTCCTACATCACCAAAAAATTATTCTGGCTCTAGCTCATCTTGGAACAAATCTGTAAATCCAGTCCAAGTTTTATTAAAAATACCATCATGTTCCAGTAAAGCATCTAACTTTATATCCCCCCACTTTCCTGCCGCATGATATTTAGATCCAAAAAAATAGCCCTCTTTATAGTCATTTACTAATATTTGGGTGATAGTTCCTGCAATACCACTAATAATTGTACCAGCTATAGGCAACGCTCCTGAACTTTTTGGTATCACAGAAATATTGTAATCTAATGTCTTAGTCAGTAAGTCAGTTTCACCTGAAATAGTAATTTTAGCGGGAATAGAATCAATAAACAGCCTATCTGTATGAGCTACGCCCTGCTGTACCTTAAATAAGCCCGTTATACGATTAAAACTCAGCCCTTTTTTATATAAATCCCCAAAATCCAGGGTTAATCTTTTAATCCATTGTTCACTGGCAAGAAACCCCAGTGCACGACCAAACCCCGGCTCAATACTGGATATTCGACCATGCTCTAATGTTACATCAACCTCAGCTTCCATATCTTCCAATGAAAACTGATAAGGTGCATTTGGCCATTGTCCTGAATATTTTATGCTTGCTTTTGTTTCTATTAATTCATGCCCGTTATCAACAACCTTAGATAAGACACTTCCCATATCATCTGCTGTCAAAACACCTTGAAATACTGTGACACTCTTTTGACCTTGTTTTACCCAGTCGGCACTCATCATTAATTTAGCGTTTTTTGAGGTCAGGTTAACCGGTTTAAATCGAACCCCATTAGCAATGCGTTCTGTCTCAATTTCAAGCACGCCTAGGTTCTCTCCTTTCCACAAAAGTTGCTTACTGAAAACATCAATAAGCGAAAAGTCAGCCATTATTGCAGCTTCATTTTTTTTCGGCTTAGACTTCATAAACGCTGCCAATTTTATATAGTCCATTTCCAGCTTAATCTTACTTTGCTTTGTTCGAAAAAGAGGGATAGCAAAACGACCTTTTGCCAGTGTACTATTCAACCCTCCCAACCATTGCTGTTCATTTTGTCTCATGAACATATCAAAAAAACCATAAGACTGCTTATTCCAGACTAAGTTTTCAGTTTTGATGCTAATTTCATCAACCATTGGCTTTGATTGCTGCTGAGCTGTATTATTATTAAAAACAGCTAGCCACTCAGTCATATCAAATATAGCTTGATTAACTTGCACACTCACTATTTTTTCTTTCGGCATCACCGCTTGTCCTGCACCATAAATAATATTGGCTGAATACAGCTGTTTTTGCTGTTTATCTAGGCTTATAGCCGCTTTAATATCATTATTAAACCTTATCTTAAGGGGTAATAACTCGGCATCATTTAATAAAAATTTTAACTCTAAGCTTTTTTCTTCACTCGCTGTCTTCTTTAACTTTCCGGGTAAATCTATAGAAATGCCTTGTAGATTTGTGCTGATATTCAATTGAGCGGTTGTCGTTGTCGTTGCTGCTGCTGCCGCCGGTAAATCCAGCACCAGTTGATAATTAAAGTCACCCTTAATTCTCTTATTAACAAACAATTCACTATCAAAAAAACTAAATTGTTTTTGTAGCTGGCTAATACCTGTCGTACCCTTTACTGCAACGGCGGTATTACTATTCAAAGTCTCTATATTAATTTTTATTGGATTCCCCAAGGCTTTTGCTTTGATTTTTTCAGCAAATAAACCTTTTTCAGTAAAGGTTAAAAGCCCATTAACATCAGCTACCTTTAATGCTATAGGCTTTATATTTAATCCTAGCTGTTTTAGTTTAATCCCACCATCAACAATAGGCTCCAAACCATAAACTAAAGGCACTTTAGTTTTTAAATAAACCTCAACATTACCTGATGGCTCAATGACATCTAAAAAATTATCTGCAATAGCCTGCAAGGGGGTTTTCTGCATAAACTTTAGACCATCGCCAGCTGTTCCAGTCGCTCGCCCTTGAACTAAAACATAGCGACTTCTCTCTAAATGGGGAATTTCAACTAAGACATTACCAATATGAATGCCCTTGACTTTGGCATGGTTAGAGGTCACAGCCAAATGATTTTGCTGAATGGCAATCTCTGCATTTACTTTATGTAAATGAGGCCATTCTGGTGAAAACTGTAACTCCACATCACTAGCATCAAGTAAAACCTCAAAAACCCCTTGCCCTTGTGAAAAAGGATACTCATTAAGATTCCCAACAAATAGTAAGCCACCTTGCTTGATCTTTCCTGATACAAACACCTTATCCAGCCAGCTTAAAACATCTTTGCTCATCATACGGGCAGGGTAATAATCAGAAATTGCACTGACATCTTCTATATTTGCAATAGAACTTTGCAGATCCATAAAAATCGGCGCTTCAATGTTGGACAAAGATAAACTTAATTTGTTATTAGTTTCAGCGTCTTTAACATTTAAAACCAACTGTTCCGACTCTAGCAACCAGCTGTCAACCTGCTGTTGCCATGCTAGCTGCCCAGAAAAATGCTTAATAGGTATCGCTTTTCGGAATATTTCTGGAAAAAACAAACTCGCTTTTTGGGTGTTAAACCCAATAACTCCCTGCTGCTCTGTGCCTTGAATACTGGCTGAGAAATTTTTTATTTCGGGATAGTGAGAAAAAGTAGAGGTAAAAATATTATTAAACTCACCATTAATGGCAAAGCTATTTTTTTCTGTATCGATATAAGCAGAAAAATCATTTATCTGCCCTTTTATCCCTAATTGAGCCAGCAGCGTTTTATTTTCTTTTTCTAAAGGGGCAAAAAACTGAGCCAACTCACTTGCTTGTTGTAAATCTGATTGTTCAATTGAGATGGAAAACTGGGTTAATGAGTGATTACCGGCAAAAATAAAACTTGCTGCTGGCCATGATTTATCATGAGCTTTCATTTTAAAATCAGTCAACCCAAGTTGCCACCCTTCATGCTGATTAAAGCCAAAAAATGCAGTTGATAAGTCATTCGCTTTATAAGTTTCCTTATGTTTTTTTATCTTAATATTACTTGCCTGAATATTCCCGCTTAAAGCAATATTCTTTGAGTTTTCCCACTGGCTCCATAATTCAAAATCACCTTTTCCAGCAGCGACTTTCAAGCCCAGAGGTTGCTCCCCAGTTATCACTTTAGCTAACTGTACCTTGCTTGCGTTTATATAGATAAGACCGTTAATATTATCTTTTTTAAAAATATTTCCTTGAATAGACATGGATATTCGTAAAGACTCACCTATGGAATCTGGTAGCTGACTAAGCAAGTGAACTTCATGGTTTTGCGACCCAGAACCACTTTTGATGAGCAAGTCAACATTATCGAACCTGAGAGGAGCTGCATTTCGCTGTTTATCTAACCAGGTAATCTCACTTTTTAAAACCTCATAACGTCCACCATTTAGTAACCAGTAAGGTTGTTCTGATTTACTAGGATTAAGGCCAACAATTGACAGACTTCCATCTTCCAAACGCACAATAGATAACTTTACGCCAACCAAGGTAAGCCAACTCGAAGGCAATAATTCTCTCGTCCAAGCTAAATCTATTAAATTAATACTAAAGCGTATTTCTTCTAGTTTAAGAGGAGAAGACTGTTTATTTTCAGGTGTTAAAATACGAATATCTTTTAAAATAATCCCAGGGTTAAACCCTCTCATATTCGCTTGTAACTCACCTATTTCAAGGGGTATTTCTGTCAGCTCGAAGATTTTACTTTCTATTGCATCTTTATAGTCATCAATACTCAATAAAAAAAACCGCACCATACTGAGGCCTATAGCTGTCACTACTAATAAGCAAAAAGAAAACTGCCACGTTACTCGTTTAATTTTATGAATCACGAAAACTTTCCAACGCTACCAATAATCTCATTCATTACTTACAAGAGCACCACATCATATTGCTCTTGGTTATATTCAACTTCCGCCCTAAATTTGATGCTAACACCTAGAAATAGTTCCAGTTCAGCAAGCATTCCAGCCTCTTCATCTAGCAGCATTTCGACGACTTCATTAGAAGCTAAAATCAATAAATCTTGCACATTATACTGCCTAACTTCTCGAATAATTTCTCTAAAAATTTCCAAGCACATTGATTCAGCAGTTTTTAGCATCCCGCGCCCACCGCATGCACTGCATGTTTCACACAAGATGTGCTCAAGGCTCTCGCGCGTCCTTTTTCGCGTCATTTCAACCAAGCCAAGAGTAGACACCTCCGTTATTTTGTTTTTAGCGGGGTCTTTATCTAAACACTTTTGTAAGGCATTAAGCACTTGTTTTTTATGCTCTTCACTCTGCATATCAATAAAATCTATAATGATAATTCCGCCTAAATTTCTCAATCTAAGCTGTCTTGATATTGTTTGTGCGGCTTCTAAGTTTGTTTTAAAAATAGTCTCTTCCAGATTTCTACCACCAACGTAGCCCCCGGTATTAACGTCAACAGTGGTCATAGCTTCTGTCTGATCAAAGACCAAATGCCCTCCAGACTTTAATCTCACTTTTCTATCTAATGCCCGTGTTATTTCATCTTCAATGTTGTATATATCAAAGAGTGGACTGTCCCCCGTATAATGTTCTAGTACTGGCACAATTTCTGGCACAAAAACTTTTGAGAATTCAACCAATTTTTGATAAGTTTCTCGTGAATCAATCCTTATTCTTTTAATACTATCCGTAAATAAATCACGTAAAATCCGGCTACTTAAGGACAAGTCTTGATGAATTAAGCTTTTAACTTTTTGTTCAGCTATCTTTTGGGAAATAGCCCCCCATAACTTCACCAAAAAAGTCATATCAGAAAATAATACCGCTTCTTCTATACACTCAGCTGCAGTTCTGGCAATAAACCCACCACTTTGGTTTTTTTCTTGAAATTGCTCAATACATGTTCTTAATCGGCGACGCTCTTTTTCCGAATCAATACGCTGAGAAACCCCTGAGTTTGTTGCATAAGGCATATAAACTTGAAACCGAGAAGGTATCGATATTTCGGTGGTTAACCTAGCCCCTTTAGTGCCTAATGGGTCTTTTGTTACCTGAACAACCAGTGCCTGACCTTCACGTAGATAATGCTCTATATTTTCCGAGCCTTTTTTTTCTAGTTCTTTATTACTGAAATCGGATAAATGAAGAAAGGCTGCACGTTCAAGCCCAATATCAACAAAAGCTGCTTGCATTCCGGGCAACACCCGACAAACCGATCCTTTATAAATATTTCCAACAAGGCCTTTTTGTTGCTCGCGTTCAATGATTAATTCCTGCAACACCCCATTATCGACTACGGCAACACGGGTTTCAGGTGGTGTAACGTTAATTAAAATTTCTTCACTCATGTGATAACTTTTATTCCCTGTCTTGATAATAATTCTACAGTTTCAAACAGTGGCAACCCCACAACACCTGAAAAACTGCCTTTAATTGATTCAACAAAAATACTGCCTAAGCCTTGTATCGCATATGCCCCTGCTTTTCCTTCTGGCTCTCCTGTTTGCCAATACGCTTTAATTTGCTTTAATGATATTTGCCTAAAACTCACTTCAGTAATACTTAATGCCTGATGATGAAAAACCTTATCAGCACTCTTTTTAGCACTTCTAAAGGAAACTGCACTATAAACCAAGTGAGTTTCACCCGATAATTGCTGTAACATTTCTATTGCATGCGCTTGATTTTCAGGCTTCCCTAGAATACGCCCTTTAATCACCACACTGGTATCAGCCGCTAATATGGGCAATTCTGAATCGACCAAATACTGACAAGCCGCTGATTTTTCGGCTGCAATTCTTACCACATAATCTTCAGCATTTTCTGCTGCTCTAGGTGTTTCATCAATATCAGCGGGATGAACAATATAACTGACAGCAATTTGATCTAATAATTCCCTGCGTCTAGGAGAAGCTGAAGCTAAAATAAGTTGTGTTTTCATCGGTGATAGGGGTGATTATTCAAAATACTCCATGCCCGGTACAGTTGTTCTGCAACAAGAATTCTTACTACGGGATGTGGAAAAGTTAATTTTGATAAGCTCCATGATTCTCTAGCCACCTCTCTAACGGAGTCTGCCAGACCTTCTGGCCCGCCTATCATCAAAGCCACATTTTGCCCACTTTCCATCCATCGCTTCATGGCAACAGAAAGTTCAGCTGTTGTCCAAGGTTTACCAGGAATATCCAAGGTAACAATATGCGTTTTGGTGGGAACAGCCTGTATCATTCTGTCACCTTCATCCCTCACAATTCTAGCAACATCACTATTTTTTCCACGTTTCCCTGGCATTATTTCTTTTAGCACCAAATCACATTCCTTTGGCATCCTTTTAGCATATTCATCATATCCCTGCTGCACCCACCCAGGCATTTTGTTCCCTACTGAAATCAAATTTATTTGCATTAAACTAATTATCCGGCCAAATCTAAAGTGTCAATCAACAAGCAGAATACACAGAACACTATATTGATGCAATGGACAGCCTTTAAATAGGGTAAGTTAGATGGGAAATTGTATTACTCGGACTGTTAAGAGTCACTTTGGAACAAGCATTTGCTAAAAGGTGGGTGGGCGGGTTAGATAGATCACTGAATACAGGGCAAATAGCCTGTTATTTGGGCGCTGGCTTTAGTCTGCAATGCTTTGTAAGGAAATAGGCCAAAGATAGAATAGTTTCATAGCCTCTAATGACCTGTATCCCATTTTAAGAGGGATATTTTATTTGGTGTAGTTCCTTTGGGTGAATGGTGGAGTGCACGATCGTTTTTCCATTCTACAAACTCATTTCCACCCGCTAAAAGTAATACAAAGCCATCATAACAACGTAAAAAATACTGACACTTAATTGATATTTAACAAATTAATCGGACTTATTGAGGTCATCACTGGCAAAAACTAACTATTTAAATCACCAAACAGTAAACCTTTATGTTTTAAAGTAAACCCTAGGGTTTTATGCTTGGAAACCTGCTCTAGCAGGGGTAAGCTACCGTTAAAAACACAAAACAATGATTAACCAAGGTTTCAGTTAACTACAACACATTAGGGTAATTAATGTGCGGTGTCAGGATTTTTAACAGTATCATTTTAGGAACCTTAAAAGAATGAACTTACCGACTGAGAGCCTCACTGCCATTAAGGTAAGAAAGTAGTAGGATGTGCTGACGATAGGAAGCGCATCGTTTGTAGTTGATGCGCTTCCTATCGTCAGCACATCCTACATCAACTTACTTAACTTTTATTCATTAAGAGAGTGCCTTGTAGCTAAATTATAATGTTTGGGTAGGGGCATTCTTATAATATTCCCTTAAGACATTGAGGCGAGATACTCCGACATGAATGCCCAGCGATCGAGTAGCATGTAGGGGTTACCGCTTTCTAGTAACACCTACCAACCCAAGCAAAGCCCCTCCCATTAACCAAGCAGCGGCAGGTACAGGCACAGCACCAACATCTCCGCCAGAGACGGGGGCAACATCACCGGTACGAACAGCCCATGCAAAATACTCTCTGCTCTTATCATTAGATTGCTGTAAGCCCGTATTGCTAAAACTCGCCCATGCGGAATTGGTATTAGGTGTGTACTCTACTGCCGTCCAGTAAGCAAAGGATTCAAGGTTATCAAATAAACCTGTATTGCTTAGACACAAACCAGTTCCCAAGCAATCAGTTGGAATACCATTTGTATCAAAATACCCCGTATTACCCAAGTTCTGATAAAACATATAGCCCATTTCTGATTGTGTACTGCTTATGTTATAGCCTATATCAGTAGTGCCATCAAAAGCTAAACTATACTGAAATGCCGTATTATTAACAGGTTTTACGTCGGCTAAACGCCAGTCATTATAACCCCCATAACTTAAACCAGCTGCCCATGTATTGGCTGCTGACCAGTCCATTTTTCCATTTGTATCATAACCTGATGTTTTGGCATAATTAGCATCCTGTAACCAAGTAACATCTAAGATATTATCATAAATTAAACCGCCACCTCGGTCGATAAGTGCAGATTGTGCTGTCCCAGATAGCCCTAGTCCTAAAACGGCCAATAATGAATATAATTTAAATGTCCTTGTTTTCATAGCTTTTGCTCTCAGATTATTTTCAATACATATATGCACAAAGCATACCAACAACGAATACAACATTGATTTAAACACTTTTAATCAATACAATCAAATACAATCAAGTGAAATTGTAAATTTTTCTGACACTGCGTATATAACTAGAAAGGCTCCCCACCTAGAGGAACAAGAACTCAAAGAAACCAAACCTAGCTTATTATTTGGCCCCACAACCTGCGCCAAAATTTCCTACACTGTTCAGACCTTCTCTCCTAAAAAGAATTTATTTAACACACTCCCAAGCTCCCCACTTCTTAATCATAAACATCACCTCCCCCAAAAACAGCTAATTTGGTGTATAATCAGCGGTTATCTTAAAAAAATATATCTATATAACTGTGCACTTATTTAGATATAGCATATACCTTACAATAAAGAAATGATTTCTAGCATCATAACCGCTGCAATATTTATGATGATTCTTGGTGTTGTTTTAGCCATCATCTTAGCCATTGCCAACAAAAAATTATTCGTTTACGAAGACCC
>JALSLS010000345.1 GCA_026988195.1 Methylomonas sp. | reverse complement strand
TCATATCACAACTAAATGATCGACCCAGAAAAAAGTTGAAGTTTAAAACACCCGCCAATAAAATGGCGGAATATACCGCTAAAGAAGCGGCCTAGAAGTTATGCATTTCACTGTTGAATCTGCCGGAGATAAAAGCATGAGTATTTTTGATATTTTTAAAAAGAAGAAACCTAAATCAGTTTGGGATGCAATGATGGATATTCCTGAATTAAAAACTCAGAAAGAACTTTATGATGTAATGTCTGAAATGAATAAAGATGGTTGTACTTCTGATGAAATGCCAGAGGGTGTAGGTGAGTTTGGTCTTGAGCCAACGAATCCAATTCCAGTAAATACCGTACAAGGTAGCATACTGTATTTAAGAGGGCTTCGAGCACCAGATGGTACAAGAGTAAATAATGAAAGGTTGGGCTCTTTAAAAGTTAGCAATATTCAAAAACCAATAGATAAATATTTAATAACACACGAAAATGGTAGCGAGCTAGCAATTATTTATATTTCACCCTATCAGGCAAAAAATTCAAAAAAAGCACCTAAAGGGTTGGATCAGGTTTCACCTTTACTATAACTGATAGCAAGGAGTACGAATGAAAGTATTGAATATGAGTGATTTCCTTATGGAAGCAGGAATGCAAGTATTAAATGGACCACGGGACATGTCTGCTTATAACGGCAAGCCTTTTCAATGTGCGTGTGGAAAAACACATGATTTTCAATCTTGGATGGACTTTAGAAATTTTGTAACGAATGGTCTTAATGCAAAAATGATGGTTACATGTCCTGACAGTCAAAATATTGCAACGATTATAAAAACAAAATATAAACTTTTAGTCGTTTTTGATCGCTTTGAATCTATAGCAGGTTGCACTGGGGAATAAAATGTATTGGGTTGGTTATGTTATTGCTTTTTTGATACTAGTTAGTTGTAGGCGTGTACCGCCAGAGCTTAAAGTTATACGTGGGCCCTATTTAAATTATTTAGATGATATGGGTTTTACTAAACCTTTTACATGTTCAAGGGGTAATCCTATCTTCGCTGCCATCCAAGCATTATGGTGGCCATGGCCATTTATATGGCTTGCTATAATAATAGCTGTATCTCCAGTGATATTTATTTATATTTACTTAAAAGACAAATGATCACAAAAATTATTATTGGATTTCTGCTCGGTTTTTTTGCAGGACTGGGAAATGATAAGTCAAGAGAAAACTTTAACGAAAAATTAACTTTGTTGGAGATTATTATACCTACGGCATCCATAGCATTCATTATATATTCATTCACATATGCTTTCGAGTTTGGACTAATGGCTATTGTTGAAATTATGATAGGTGCTTATACAGGAAAAAAATTTATGGATATAAAGAAAAAAAAGTGACGATAAAACTCCTAACAAAAACATGCACGCAGACAAATCAAAGCTACGCCGCTTCGCTCTGTAGCTTTGATTTGCTGGTGATGTTGGCGTTAGCTGCCCTTATCGGGAAATAGTGCTAAAGAACAAATTCTACCAAATAAAAGCCTTATTTCTTATACCACCCCCCTTGATTTTCGCTGTTTT
>JALSLS010000344.1 GCA_026988195.1 Methylomonas sp. | reverse complement strand
TTACATTTGGATAGTTACGCTTGAATGACTCAGCCCATAACGTCATTAAGTTAGCTAAAGTATCAGAACCAACGCTTGACAAATTACCCGATACACCACTTGCTTTTTGGTAGTCAGGAAGTTTAGGATCAACTGTTTGTACCGCCATTACAGAATGAGTTACTAAACTTGCAGAAACAAATCCAGCAGCAACAGCAAAAGATTTTATCTTAGAAGAAATTGTCATTTTAAACTCTTATTTCATATTAAATTATTTCCTATTATGCATAATAAATATGACAATAATATGACAGCCCTATTGCAGCTTCATGATACCTACTTCGCATTGGCGCAGTAGCTGTACAAAACCTCCCCACCATCAAAACTGCACCATCACCCTTGCAAAAGCTGAAATAGGCGACCCTGGCTGCACAACGGCATCCTGTAAAAATAGAAAAGGCTCGTAATAGTCTGTATTAGTCAGATTTTGTATATTAAGGCTTAAATTCAGATGCTCAGTCAGTGGGTAAGAGGCCTGCGCATCAATACGATAAAAACCATCTACAGCGTATGTATTGGGTAAACTAATTTCCCTGTCTGACATTCCGGTAACCCCCATTCCAAGCCCCAGCCCTTCAAAAATACCAGACAAAAAACGATAACGGATTGCAATTCGTCCACTATGTTTAGGAACTCGCGGAAGCCGATCACCAACGACCAATTTGGGGTTAGGATCTTCAGTCAGCTTGGCATTGGTATAAGCATAATTGCCTAGAATAGAGAGTGACTCAAACGGTTCCCATAAAAAATCAATTTCTACTCCATAAGACATTTGCTCGCCTGACTGAATAGAGCTAAATGCCCCTTCAGGGTTAGGAACGACAACATTGTTACGAATAAGTTGGTAAGCTGCGACCGAACCACTAATGCTCTGCTCATAAAAATCAAATTTAATGCCACCTTCAACCTGACTAGACTCTTCAGGTTTAGGTGTTTCCCCAAAAAGGGCTGTTACCGCTCTAAACCCTTCACCATAACCCACAAACACAGATAGCTTATCCGTCATATCAAAAACCGCCCCAATACGAGGCGTCACGCTATCATTGGCCGCTCTTGCACTAAGCTCTTCAACGATAACGCTAGTCCAACGTAAGGAAACCAACAAATGTAAGCGTGATGCAATATCCATTTGGTCCTGTAGGTACACACCAATTGTTTGGTAGCGATCATTCTGTGCCTGTGAAATATTACCTCCTTCTATGCTTAGATAAGTAATATCATCATAGCGATCTGCGACATCTAGCCAGATATCATCAAACTCATCATAAAAAACACCCAATTGCGCTTTGACTCTAGTCGTATCATACTCAAGGCCAAACAACACCTTATGAGTCACATCCAGCATAAGCTCACTATCAAAATCAATCACAAGGTTGGGGTTAATCACAAACTCTTTTACCGTAGCGGGTAATACTCCAGAGTAAAAAGGTAAATAAGAGGGACCTGGCTTGCCAAAATCACCGACCCCATCAATAATCAGTCGATGAGTAAAAGAACTATACTCATCAGTGGTGTTTTCATAATACCGCGACTGAACCGACGCTTCTACATGCTCCGAAAAACGATGTGAAAACTCAGCAGTCACCATGATATTTTCCACCCTCGATTTAGGCGTACCTGTTGCACCCGAATAGCGGTAAGGGTGAATCGTATAGGGTGCAGCCGCAATAGTCCCTTCAGCTCGTAACCCTGAATATTCCAGAAACTTTACATGACTGTACTGTCCACGGATAACTAGTTGCGTTTCAGGTGAAAAGTTAAAAGCAATGGTCGGGAAAATAGAAAAATGTTCATTTTCAAGTGCGTCAATATAGCTTTCTGAATACTTGTATTCTCCCGTCATGCGAAACAATACCGTATCACCTCCTGTTAAAGGCTGATTAATATCAAATGATGGATTGAGTGTCGTAAAGCTTCCAGCACGAAAGGAAGCACTATACTTCGCCTCAGGCATGGGCTGCTTAGAAACGACATTAATCAAGCCACCTATAGGAGCCCCCAAACCACCACCAAAAAGTGTTGAGGTTGGTCCTTTAACGACCTCTATACGGTCTACATTCACCAAAGAAAGAGGGTCAGCACCATTCGCCCGCCCATACGAAGGCAAGCTATCGGTATAAAATTGTGATTTAAAGCCTCTAATGATAAATTCACTAGTCAGTAATTCAGTCGATTTAGGGGCAACAACAGAAGATACATTTTCAATCGCTCCTGATATTGTTTGCTGATCCTGATCACGTAATACAGCAGCAGGTATGACTTGAATCGATTGTGGAATTTCCATCAGAGGAGTATCTGTTTTAGTTGCCGAGCGAGCATCTAAAACCGTATAGCTCATGGGATCACTTAAACTTTCCTCAACAAACATCGTATCAAGAATAAGCGTAGGTCCAACTACCTCTTGTTGAGCAATGAGTATATCTGCGGCATAACTTGTTGTACTTATTAGCTTAATCATAGCTAAAAGATAGCAACCCACCCCTAAAACTCTCTGCATAAAATCCCTTTTTTATTGGTTATTTTCTAGTACAGCATCATTTTTGTGCTGCTGAGTAAGGCTATAATATTTAATTATATTTCACTGGCTTTCAAGAGATACAACGTGTCAAAGAAAAATGAACAACTACATACTAGTCTATATTCAGTCTTACACTGGAAAAGCGATACGGTGGGTCAAACTTACCATTCTGGCTTGCATCAACAGCAAAATACACCGTGATTACACTGCCTGGCTGCAAGGCATTAATTGCTTGCAAAGGGCTAGGTAAAGAAATTTTTCTAAAATCAATTAAGCTTCCCTGATATGCAGCCGATGCCGTAGTCGTCCATTTAAATTCCTTATTTAACCAATACCAAATTTTTTGATAGACAAAAGCGGCAAAATAATCAGCTTTGATGTTCTTATCCATTGTCGCAATTCCAAGATCTATTGCTAGCTCAATCTGCTCAGGAGCCGAAATTTTAATATGACCAGCTTGCCCATTTGCGGTAATATTTGGGAAAACACAGGGTATTTTCGCCACAGCTGATTCAGCAAAGGCTACATCGTCCTGAGCACACATAACAAATCTTGCTGTCGCATGGTAAAGAACTTCTTCAGGAAAGAAGGCTGTGACTATCTCGGGAGACCAGCCTAATTCCCCGGATAAATAGAATGAATCTGTATTGCTGAAAATTGTTGAACTCAATACATCAAAAGCAACGGTAGGAAAGTCAATATGGTTGCGCAAAAACCAGCCGGATACATCATAATCCGCAGGCTGTACTAGCTTGTTTACATCATCAGAAAAATTATAACCCTGCTTACGTACCGCGTCATACTCCAGCGTCCAGTCTCCCAGCATAAAGTACCGCGGCGTTCCATCTTCCCGTGGAGGAAGGTCAAAACGCATAACGCCTCCTAGCCCTATCCGACTGCGACTAGCGCTGTCCAGTACACCCCCCTCACTAAATTCAAACTGGCTGGGAAATGAATTTATACCAGGGACACGCATTGGGTTATCGGCAAAATCAGTACCGTGTACTGAATAATAAAATTGCGTGATATCAAGTGGCCCTGGCCCTAGAACAATATCGGAATTAAGATCATTCCTTAATCTTGTCGATAAAGCCAGATCATCAAAAAAATCACTCACTACAAACGTAGTGCCTACAGCCAAAGCATCTGGGTTATTCGTTTGAATAAAATTCCCACTGGTTACTTCAAGCGCATAAACAGAATGACCGATTAAACAACTACTCACTAGTATGACCAAGGATTTAGCTAAAACTTTTTGTTGTCTTTTTATTAAATTTAACATGATTTTTTATACGTTGAGCCGCTTGAATATTAGAAGGCAAGTACAAAGATTTATTCCGTAATCACATCTATCGTTTTTAAAATAAATCGCGCAGGAAAATAGCCGTCCTCAAGTTTCATTGTTGCTGTTACTTTATTTCCTCGTGTACCAGTATTATCCAGCATCATAATGAGCGGCATGGTAATGATACCTGTTTCCTTATCAAACATGGCATGTTTGACTGCCATAACAGAACTTGATGAAATATTTTTCAAATCCAACGCAACTTTATTACCTTCTAATACATTGGCCTCAAAACTTGCGGCATAAGTCCTCCCATTTGACATAAGGACAGGCAAAGTCAAAATATTTGTTGTATAAGAATAATTTGCAATTGATCCATCGAGTACCGGATCAGCACCCACTACTGTAGTAAAGCTAAAATCACCGACATCAGTACCCTCCTCTGCACTGAGCATTAACGCCAAGCCATCTGCAATAACCACATCACCGGTCATACTAAAATTTTCATTATCAATGATAGTCATCTCGACATTAGTTAAATCAAATGATTTAAGTGAAAAAGCATGATAATTGGTAATCAACCAGCCCGAACTATTAGCGGCATTGCCAATTCGGCTGGCATCATAGCTCAAACCATAATCTCCTATAGACATACCACCTGCCAACGTTGAAATTACATGGAATCCTGATAAACCAATGATGCCTGCCCCCATTGTAGGGTCACCTTCATACTTAAATGTTGATACTTGCGGTGCACGCTCCTGTAAGCCAACGGGAGGGGTCGGTATTGAAGCCCCGAAGACTTTAAAAGCAAAACTGTCAGGAACAGAGTCCGCAGCGGGTGTCTCACGCATTTCCTGCGGAGTTTTATCCGCACTTGCAACGCTATCGAACCAATTTACATTGACGACCTGAGCCCCTAAGTTACCCAAACTGGCTTCATCAAAATCCAGCACAAATTCCCCCGTCGTTACGGCTCCAGCCGTAGCATTGGAAGTAAGTACCAGCCCCGATAGCAGAACCACCCGTTTTAAATTTGATTTTATGTTCATTTATTTATTCCTTAATATATCTCTTATTAATAGGACTTAGACGTATTATTCACTCCCCATTTGGTAAAGGTTAGTAAACGATGTATTGACACCTTTCATATAGTCATGAAAGTCAATTGCACTTTGAATAATCCATCTGACACGAAAATACAAACGTACCCCAGCCGCGGTTTGCGCAATACGGGCTGTATATATCACAAGTGCCAACTAGCAAATAAAGAGTGCCAAAATTTTTATGGTTTTATATTAACGTTAGTTCCATTACATATTAATCACCCTTATATTTAAAACCTTGCTGCGTCATTTAGAATGACTCGAATTACAAAAACGGGCATATCACATTCAAGCATCAAGCCTCCCTGTCTAACCTTCTAACTCATGCTCCATATCTACAATTAGTGGTGCAAACATATCCCTAACTACCTCCCTAATGAAGGGACTTGCCTTATCAGGTGATCCTGAATTAAACGGCGGTACTGGGTCATATTCTGCCTGTAGCTGAATCGCTTCAGCATATTGCTTACCACGCAAAGTAGCTAAAATTTCCAGACCGAAATCAATACCTGCAGTTACCCCTCCACCAGTCACAATATTGCCATCCCAGACCACACGTTTTTTAACCGCATTGCTACCAAATTTTGCCAAAATATCTAATGTAGACCAGTGGGACGTGGCATTTTTTCCTTTTAACAATCCAGCTTTGGCAAGTAATAAACTTCCGGTACAAACACTAGTAATATATTTTGCTTTTACTGCTTTGTTTTTAATAAAATCAATAAATGCCTTGTTTTGCATAGCCTTTAATGTTCCTGCAGCACCGCCGGGGATAAATAAAATATCTAAATCATCGGGGCATTGGCTTTGTGTATGTGTAGGAACGATAGAAATACCGCTGGCTTCCACAGGAGTTAAGTCTTCAGTTGGCGAAACCAGATAAATAGTCGCGCCCATCATCGTACTAAAGATAAACTGCGGATTTACCAAGTCAGCGGCATAAAATCCCGGATAGAGCAACATGGCTATTTTCTCATCACCCATCATTTTAATACCATCAGTCGCCATAAAAACCTTATGTGCTTTTATTGAAACAGCCTGTGCCTGTGCTTTACGTTGTTCATAACTGGCAACGGCCTGTGCAACGCTAACAAACGGGGCAAGGCTCGCCGTGGCAATGGCAAGCTGGGTAAATTGACGACGATTCATATATATTTCCTTTAAAATTAAGTGCGTTGTAATAAAAGTCTATTCCCTCTAGTTCCCATACTCTGCATATTGTGGCAAGAGTATGCGAATAACTATTGCGTTCACCCTTAAAATGAAACTGCTCCAGAACAAAATACTTCTACCCCCCGAGCAGGCATAACTCGCGTCCCAAAATAATTTAACCTTTGATAAAAATTTTTATCCGTTAGATTTTTAATAGCAATACCCAGCTTATATCTCTCTTGAGTGTAGGCAAGCGTTGCATCTATTGTATAAAAGGCATCAGTTTTAAATAGGTTTGCGTTTTCTAAATAACTGTTAGACTGCGTATAGACCCCAGCACCGACACTGAATCCCTGTAGCAATGCGCTCTGAAAAGCATAGTGAACCCAGAAGCGCCCCGCATGTTCAGGCACCCCTGGCATATGGTTTCCTTTTGCTACCGTTAAATCATCTGTAAAACGAGCACGGGTATACGCATAAGTTACAAGAATATTTAGGCCTTCCATTCCCTGCCAGTTTATATTTGTTTCGAAACCTTGCGAACGTTGCTTCCCTTTAGTCATTGTGCGTAACAAGGAATCACTTAAATCAGTCACTGCAACATTTTTTTTATTAATTTGATACAGTGTTAGTTGCCCAGTTAATCGTTTATCTATATCAAACTTCACACCAAACTCGATCTGATTTGATAACTCGGGTTCAGGCGTAGTAACAAAATTCACTCCGCTTTGTGCACGCATACCCTCACTATAATTGACAAAAAAAGCAAACTTACGACTTAAATCAAGCACTGCACCAATGTTTGGGAGTACTCGGGTAGATGTGGGCTTAGAGCTGTATTCAAAGCCTGGCGTAATATTTTTATAATCACTACTCACTGTACCGACACGAAAACCCGCTAACAAATGTAAATTCTGATATAAAGTACTTTGTAGCTGTATATAGCCACCATAAGTCATATTTTTGGTAAACTGATTATTTTGACGAATGCCTGGATATAGATATGGAAAAAAAGCAGGATCTGCTAAATCAACCACTCCAGTCAGTAACGGGTCAAACTCTACATAGCCAGCCTCATCGTGTTCACTGAAATCAACACCTAAAATCAGCGCATGGTCAGTTGCTGCATAACTGAACTGAGCCGTGGTATACAACTGAAAAGTCATCTCATCAGATTTTTGAAACAATTCAGTATTGCTTAAGCCCCAAGTATGTGGCAGGGCAGGATAGCCAAGTGTCGCAAGATCAGTTGCACTAAGGGGTATATCCGCGCCATACCCAAAACCTTCACCGACTAACCCTTGACTAAAGGTATCATGCATAGAATAAGCGTACCGTGCCTTGACCGTTATATCCCAGGTATCATTGAAATGGTGTTTAAATGTTCCCCAAATACTTCCCAGTTCTGACTCACTGTCACCTATATCAGTGGGCCCTATATACAACCTAGAATTGACACTAAAGTCTCCAGCAACTGTTCCTATCGCAGGCAAGCCTTGGTAATCCTGTTGCTGCCATTTTGAGTATTTTCCCTGCAGGGTTAAAGAAGTACTATCATTATTTGTGAATGTTATTGATGGGTTTAAGTTATAATGCCTAGCTTTTAAAGCCTCAATATGGCTTTCGCCATAACTGTATTCCCCGGTAAAGCGCAATAAAACTTTATCATTAATTGGCTGGTTAATATCCACATAAGGCTGTACAAAGTTATAATTACTCGCTTTAACACCCATTTCATAAAAAGCTTCATGCTCGGGCAATTTAGAAAGCAAATTAACCACCCCACCAGCTGGTGAACCACCGCCACCACTATATAAGACTGCATTGGCTCCCTTGATTACTTCAATTTGCTGAATATTAACCAGACTTTCCTGATCACCGGTATTTAAGTTCTGGTAAAAACCATCCAGTATCTGCATAGTATTGAAGCCACGAATCAGTGTAGGTTCAAAATTAGGAGTAATACCTGGTGCTCGCGGTACGACACTACTCACATTACGTAAACTTTCACTAACAGTAACGGCCTGCTGATCATCAATTAATCCACGCGGTATCACCTGAATGGATTGAGAGAGCTGCATAAGCGGTGTATCAATACGTGTTGCCGTACTACTGTTAAATATGGTGTAAGTATGCCGTTTTTTTAGTCCCCAGCGGTAAGCCTTCTGACTAACAGGCCTGTTGTCATCTGTGACTTGACCATAAACAACCATTGCTGGTTCTAAAGCCAACACATCTAGGCTATTTAGCGGAATTCGAACTACCGATAATATCACTGACATTGATGCAGTAAAACGGTACTGAATTCCCGTATTTTTCAGTAAAGACTCTAAAGCTTGTTGTGGGGTATAAGCTCCCATTAAGGCATTGCTCTTTACCGTGCCTGTTATCTCTGCCCTAAAAAAAACTTTTATATCACTCTGTTCTGAAAATTGTAATAAGGCTGACGATAAATCCTGAGCAGGAATATTAAACGCAATAGACTGCTCAGCGGCACAAATATACAGCGGCTGGCACTGTATAGCCAGCCATAATAAAACTGAAGTTTGTTTAGGTAAGGGCAGCTTTTTTTTAATTGCAATAATGTTCATATAGATAAGACGACAGTACGTCGTAAAAGTATCTACTCGCATTATAAAATTTTTTATTTTGCTGATATAAAAACCAGTTTCTCAGTGACTTTATGAATAGTAACAGGCAAACTTTGCTCAATGGTTGCCAATGCTATATTAGTATCATGCGTGTCAAAAACGCCGGTTATAGAAAGTACCTTCGTTTTACTATCCAAGATAAAAATACCACCAGCACGGTAATAACTTAGCTCTGCCACTACTTCAGACAGCGGCTTATCCTGAAAAATAATACGCTGCTTACGCCAAGACTCGGTACGTAATAAATTTGCAGCATTCTGACTGGAAAAGGAGGTCTCGTTAAAAACAAGCTGCTGTCCCTGTGGCAGGCTATTCATTACGACACCACTATTAAGTAATACTCTGACCGAATGTTCAAACACAGTAACCCGTATTTCCTCATCTCTTGCTTTTATATCAAATTCAGTACCTAATGCACGCACCCTTCCTGCACTGGTCTGAACCACAAAAGGGCGCGCACTATCATCAGCAGCAACAAAATATGCTTCACCTTGATGTAAAACAATATTACGTTGCCCCTTTGTATAGTCGACTGAGATAGCCGTATCACTATTCATAGTAATTTGGGAGCCATCACGTAAGACGAAGGTACGCAATTCACCGGGAGCGGTATAATAATCGGCAAAATACTGCGGCATTTGAGTATAAAACACTGAAAACATCAGTAACACTGAGGCTGCCAAGCCTGTTAATAACCTAGAAAAGTTCCACCCAGTTAAAAACGTTGCTTTAATCTGTGAGGCAACTGGTTCAATATCAATTTCTACATGAACTGTCGCAGTTTCCTCAAGAGTATCATCCAGAAAATTTTTATTTTCTTCACTAAGACCATCCAGCTGCAACCAGAATCTATTCACCTCTTGCCAAGCATTGAGATTTTCTTCACTTTGCGTAAGCCAGTGATCAAATTCGCTTTGTTGCTCAGCATTAAAAAAATCCGAACTTAACTTTGCCTGCCAAGTACTTGCCTGGCTAATCGCATCATTGTCATGTGCGGAGTACTTCATATCAATAAGATCATGGCATCGGTTTCTATTATTTATTAAGACGTTTTAGCATGTATTTAGTGTCTAGTTAGCTTCTTGAAGTTTATTCAGGATCTAACTCTGCCATACGTTGACGACAATATTGCATTGCCTTCACCATATGCTTTAAAACCGTACTTTCAGAAATATTCATTTCCTGCATAATTTTAGAATAAGGGTAATATCTAAATTTGTGCATTATAAATACTTGCCTGCATTTAGGAGGAAGTTCTGAGATTGCCTGCCTTAAAAAGACCAGCTGTTCCTGAGTATAAACGTGCTGTTCTAAGGTCGGAGATTGAGCTGCCAATTCGACTAATTCAGTTTCATCAGCATGCCTGGTTTGCCGCCTGTTGATACTGCGATGATAATCAATCGCTAGATTACTGACAATTTTATAAAGAAATGCGCGTGGATTTTTAATTTCGCTCTCAGGTCTGGCATTGACTAAACGGATATAGGCATCTTGTAAAATATCTGCTGCAACATCGTGACAGTGGTTACGTTGCATAAGAAAGCTAACTAACTCATCATAATGTTGCTGAATAAGTTGAGAGGCAGTGACAGGAGAAAATATATACATATTCTAAAGGGAGGCATAAGGCACTAAATGACATGTTATTTAGTTTGTGCACTCTTAATATAAAGCAAGAATTTTGCCAGAAAAACATACCTCTTATACTTCAAGCAACTTAAGTACAACATCCACCCTCAAAGTATTTAAACTATGTTATTTAAAGCACCACTATAGGCGAAAAAGGCATTTTAAAGCCCCCCTTAGCTATGAACCCCTTTAAAATGGCTACAACTCACACTGCAAACGCTGATAAATACCTCCAAAACTACCATTACTCATCAATAAAAAATGACTATTTGCTGTGACGTCCAACTGAAGTTCAGTAATAATTTCATCAATAGAAGTACAAATTTTGATATTATCAGCTAAATTTTGTAGTTCGGATAAATCCCAGTCAAAATTTTCAGGCTGATAAATTAACGCATGATCTGCCATAGACAAAGAATCTGCCAGTTCTTTCCGATGCACCCCCATACGCATAGTATTTGACCTAAGCTCAAGCACGGCAATAATTTTCTCAGAACCTACATGCTGACGTAAGCCATCTAAAGTCATTTTAATCGCAGTCGGATGATGGGCAAAATCATCATAAATCGTCGTACCGCGAATTTTAGCAATGACCTCCATACGTCGCTTGACATTTTTAAACTGAGCTAATGCTGCAATTGCATCAACAGGCAACACCCCTATATGCCTTGCTGCTGCAATTGCAGCTAAGCCATTATGTACGTTATGCAAGCCAGTCAAACCCCACTCTACTTGCCCGTGTTTTTCATTAGCAAATAAAACCTCGAATTGACTACCATCCTCCCGAACTAATGCTGCTTGCCAATCGGCTTGCTGTCCTATAGCTGTTTCTTGCACAGGCGTCCAGCAACCCATGGTTAACATATCCTGCACATTAGCGTCTGCTTGAGGAGCAATTATTAAACCTTGCCCAGGAATAGTTCTAACTAAATGATGGAACTGTCGTTTAATTGCCGATAAATCATCAAAAATATCAGCATGATCAAATTCTAAATTATTTAAAATGA
>JALSLS010000343.1 GCA_026988195.1 Methylomonas sp. | reverse complement strand
GCATGATCATATGTGGAGCAAAATTGATGTAGTCGAAAAAGATCAATGGCTAGCACCACAAATAACTTCTAAGGGAGGGGATAACAAATGAATGATATAACAGGAAGAAATCTTGCTTTAAGTCATATGTGGGTTGCTTTTATTGCATTTATATTAGCTTGTTTTATGGGCGAATACCAAGTGCTAGAGCGTAGCGGTCTGTTTGCAGCGTTAGACTCTCCCACGATGTATTTTGCTTCAGTAAGTACCCATGGTGTGCTTATGGCCTATGTACTGACGACCTTTTTTATTATGGGTTTTGGTTATTATACGGCGGCCACTTCACTAAAAGTCCCTATTTGGAATGAAAAGTTAGCGTGGGGTGGTTTTGGGCTAGCTTTATTAGGTGTAGTGTTAGCTGCTGTACCTTTACTGTTAGGTCTGGCATCAGTACTTTACACATTTTACCCCCCTATAGAAGCGCATTATATTTTTTATGTAGGTGCCACTCTATTGATAGTGGGGTCATGGGTATGGTGTGGCATTATGATTGTCATGTTTCTGCAATGGAAGGATGAGCACCCTGGAGAACCAGTCCCATTAGCTATGTTTGCAACCACCATGAATGCAATGTTGTGGTTATGGACAAGTGCAGGAGTTGCTTTAGAATCTTTATTTTTGATCTTGCCATGGGCTTTTGGCTGGGCTGATACCATTGATGTAGGGATGGCGCGTACACTTTTTGCCTGGACTTTACACCCTATTGTGTATTTTTGGTTAATCCCTGCTTACACCGCATTTTATGTTTTTGTTCCTAAACATGCGGGTTCTTATTTGTTTAGTGATGAGTTAGCAAGGGCTGCTTTTATTGTTTTAGTTGTTTTTAGTTTACCTATTGGCTTTCATCACTTATATATGGATCCTGAGCAGGCAAAAGGCTGGAAATTACTACATAGTATCGGTACATTTATCGTATCAGCACCTACTTTTATGACGGGTTTTACCGTGATTGCTTCTCTTGAAGTGGCGGGTAGATTGCGTGGAGGGAAAGGTATGTTTGGCTGGATAGGTAGCTTACCTTGGACAAATACTATGGTGCTTTCGGTCATTTTGTCATTAGTCATGTTGATCTTTGGCGGCTGGGGTGGGCTGGTTAATGCAAGCTACGCGATGAATGCCATGATCCATAATACAGCATGGGTACCTGGGCATTTTCATCTGATCTTTGCTGGTACAACAGTCATTATGTATTTTTCCATTGCCTATTATTTATGGCCGATTTTGACTAAGAAACCAATCTATTCAAACAACCTGGCTTTAGTACAGCTTTGGACTTGGTTTATTGGAATGAGCATTATGACTACGCCTTGGCATGTTCTAGGGTTGTTAGGGCAGCCTCGTCGAATTTCTAGTGTGGTCTATAATAATTTAATAACGCTTTCTTGGGAGCCTTATGAATTATTGATGATTTTAGGCGGGCTGGTCTTATTAGGTTCGGCTTGCTTATTTGTGTATTTGTTGTTTAAAACTCAATTTGGCACTTCAACAGAAGTGTTTGAAGGTGAAGTTGAATACGCTGAATCATACCACCCTGTTACTGACTTACCTGAATATCTTAATGATATAAGGTTATGGAATAAAGTGATTGCGGTGTTAATGTTTATTAGTTTTGGGATTCCAATTCTACAGTTCTTCTTTTTAGATACTTACGATTCAAGCGCATGGGATTTCTAATGATAAAACGATTATTTGCTATATTTTTATTACTTACGTCAGCGTTGGTGAATGCAGAACCCGCTTCCAATATTGCTTGGACACCCGATGCATTAAATTTTGTTAAAGAGGGCAGTCTAAAAAAAGGTAAGCAGCTTGCTGAATCCTGTATGGGCTGTCATGGTGAAAAAGGGATTAGTCAGATAGATGATTTTCCCTCTTTAGCAGGGCAATTGGCGACTTATACCTATAAACAGTTACGTGACTATGCTGATGGTAAACGTACGAATGCATTGATGAACTCAGTAGCTGTTGGTCTAAGTGAACAGGATTCAGCTAATTTAGCTGTCTGGTTTGCTTCTTTACCCGAAGCACAACATAAGGTTAAGCAACAAAACTTGGAAAAAGCAGAAGTTCTAGTGGCTAAAGGCAATGGGAAAAAAATTATTCCACCTTGCTTTACCTGTCACGGCAGTAATGGCCAAGGGGTAAGGCAAGATATCCCGGCATTGGCTGGGCAACAAGTGGAATATTTTATTAACACCTTAACAGAGTATAAAAATGGGGTTCGGCATAATGATGTTTATAGTCGAATGCGTTTAATTTCTGAGCAGTTAAGTGAAGAAGATATTAAGCAACTGGCTCAATATTATTATCAAATGAGGAAATAAGATCATGCGAAGAATTATCATACCTGTCCTGCTGAGCAGTTTGTTTATCAGTCCTGTTTTTGCTAAATATGTTCCTTTTTCTGCTCCCGAAAAAGCAAAGGCTTTGCTGAGGAACAGCCCCATTAATAATGTTGCTGCTGATGATATACAGAAGCCAAAAAATGATTACAATATCACCATTAATTATGAATTGGGGATGCACTGTACAGGTTTTGATTTTTCTTATTGTTGTATTTTACCCCCTTATAACTCTATTCAGAGTCAGGTGGTTAAAACCGCTGATGGACCTTATAGTTTTCCGCAGTTATTAAAAGCGGATCCAAATGACCCGACGGTTTTACTGGATGGTAAAAAACGCATGAAGCTGGAATATGGTCATGTAGATAATACTTTTTCAGAAGGGACTAAGCTGGCTTACTGGAATATTCCTTATGATGTCAATAAAGATGGAAAATATACAAAAAATGAAAATGTGGGGAATGCTTACTTTACTCATCTTTATATTTATAAAGATTTAAAAGGCAGTAACCCTAAAAATACTAGCAAAGATAGTGAGAAGAAACGGGTTGGCATTGAATTACCCATTCCACGTGATGCTGGGCCTTCTGGAATGCCTCTGAAAAATGGACATTTACATTATACGGGGGATACTGGAACGGTGGTTTATACTAAATCAGCGGTGATGGAAAATGTCCCCATTGTACTGACTAACCCTGGAATTTGGGATGCTTTAGGTCTACCGCTTACCCCATTTTATGATGGGATGATGAAGAAAAGCCCACTTGAAATAGTGGAAAGTGATATTCGCCCTTATCAAGAAGCATGGGTGGGTTTAGTGGATGCTAAAACCAATAAACCTATTATTGATAGTCATACTGGCAAGCCTGTTAAGTTTATTGGGACTAACCCGATTGATGTGCCTAACTGTTCAAACTGCCATGCTAATGAAAATGCCAATGGCGATACGTTTACGCTCTATAAGCAAGAAAAAGCATTCTGGAAAGGATTGGGAGCAACGTCTTATATGGCTGACTTAAAAGCGACTTCTATCTCTGTATTACAAATTCACGATGCAAGACATGGGACTCAGTTTTTAGCTAATTATGAGCCTAGCAGTCGATCTACCCAAAACCGTTTAGGTAGCGACCCTGTTCTTTGTCAGCAATGTCATGCGGATAATGTAATTGGTGTATTGCAGTCTAAAGGGATAGCTCAAATTATGAGCGGTAGTAAAAAACGTGAAGATTGGGATTCTCCTATTATGGCTTTATCAGAAGCTTTACATAGAGTACATCAAACTATTCGTCCATTACCTGATGCTGAAGGGCGTACAGGAACTTGTGCAGGTTGTCACCCAGCTCATAGACAAGATGGGGGTATGGAAGGGTATCCTATTACTCCAACAGGTGAAAACTTTTATGCAACATCTGACAACCGTGATACCAAAGGTGGCTGTTTTGCAGGGCGAGATGTGCATTCAAACCCCAATAAAGATAAAGATGGGGTGGATACACCTGAGCATTTAAATGCTATTGGGCAATGGATGCAAACTAATGTCTCTAAAATTGGTAATGCTAAAGGTGGTAAAGGCATGTGGTGTACCAACTGCCATAGTCAGTTATCCCGTGAATTGTATCAACGTGATGATTTGAAAAATGCCTTTAAACAAACGGGTAAAACTATTCGTAATAAGTCTTTAGATGAAATTGCAAAGGCAATTGGTGTAACACGTAAAGTATTAGAAGAAAAATACCTAGATCCAAAAGTTGTGCTCGATAAAAATGGCCATGACACCCCTGGAAAGTCAGGTATTTTACTAACTTGGTCTAAAGATAGAATGGTGCCAGATATTGGTGTGATTGCAATGAAAGATGGCGCACCTTTAGTCTCTAAAGATATTGATGGTGATGTTAGTATTACTTTATTGTCAGCAAACCCATCTGCTAAGTTGTTATCACTACAGTTACCTGAAGAAGCAACAGGAATTGCCTCCGTGCCTTATAGTGCCGCGAGTCATGGTAAGGATTATTGGTTATCCCCTGGTGTTCCTCATTGTGCTGATTGCCATGCTGCACCTTTTGTTGAAGGTCAAGGTGGGGTTGCTTTTCCAATCAACCAACCTGGTAAATACAGTGTGATGCGTTATTCTAAAGGACATGCAGGGCTGGCTTGCCAAGCGTGCCATGAATCAACTCATGGTTTGTACCCTGTGACACCGACAGTTGATCCAACCACTTATAAACAGGCCGCTCAATATAACCCTGATGGTAGCCATGGGCCGTTGCTGTGTGCTTCTTGTCATGAAGTTAATAAGTCGGGTGTACCTATTGCCGCAGAGGCACTAACGTGGAAAGGTGAGAAAATTAAGGATAATTTAGATGCTGCGATTAGCTGGATTCACTCAAATGCACCTGATTTAGGAGGGGCAAATAAAAAGTAAAGGATATTGTAGGATGGGCAAAGCGATAGCGTGCCCATCAGTTCAGCGCGATGCCATTGATGGGCACGTCGTACCTCCTTTGCCCATCCTACTTTTGAAGTTTAACTTAATGGCAGTGACAGCCTGCTTTCTATGCGAGGTCAAAAGACTCGTTTAGTCTCTAAAGTCGTACCTCCAACCAAAAAATCAAAATAATGTTATGAAAGAAGCTCTCTATACTTTTCTGCTATTAAGTCTTTTCAACACAGTCGCTTATGCCGATAAAGTGCTAGTCAAAATAGGGCAATCAGGACAGGTCACTGAGCAGCAATTAGAGGCAGCAATGCAAGCTGCCCCTTTTGCTACACAATTTCCGGCAATGGATGAAAAAGACCAAGCTTACCTTAGAGGTGATATGCTTTTAAGAATGGCAAGGTCGGAAGCACTGTACCAAGAAGCGGTTGCTTCTGGAAAAAACAAGAGTGTTGTTTTTCAAAAAGAAATGAGTAATTTTAAAACGGCATTGCTTGCACAGCGTTATTTAACAAATTTACGCGAACAGCTTAAAGTGCCTGAACAAATGGATAAGCAGCTGATGGAGCAGACGAAAGGTAATGCTGATGCTCTCATTGCGGCTCGCTCAGCTTATATAGCAAAGAATTTTGTTGCTCTAAAAACGTTGGATATTAGTTTATTAATTTCACAAGCAAAGGTTAAAACGTATTTTGAACGATTGGATAAAACCCCTGTAACGGATACTGTACTTGCAGAAGGGGAGGGCTTGTCGATTAAATATGGAGATCTGATTCCAAATAACGCCCAAGGAAAAATAGATAAGCAACGTATCATAGAAAAAGTGAATGAGTGGGTACAGTTGATTTTAACGGCTAGAGCCGTTGATGAAAAAAAGGAAAATATAAACCCTCAATTACAAGAATATGCACGTAATTTAACGACGCGGTTATTGTTGCTTGAGAAAGAAAAGCAATGGATCCCTAATAAAGAAACTCTAACTGATTATTTTCAGAAACATCCAAAAATAGCTTATATTCCAGAACGTAGGCAAATTGGACAAATTGTATTGGAATCTCAGCAGCAAGCAGAAGAAATGCAAGGCCGTATTTTGGCAGGAGAAAGTTTATTTTCACTAGCAGGGCAGTATAGTATTGATGCCTATGGCCGACAACGGTCGGGTGATATGGGGTGGTTGAAAGAGGGTGATGCTAGCAAAGAAATTGAAGCAGCAATCAAAACATTAAAAGATAATGAGTTAAGTGAAATAATTAAGACCGATAAAGGTTGGCATCTGATTGTTATCGTTAATAGAAAGCCTGCTGAATGGAAAGACTTTGCAGCGATTAAAGATAGAGTTAGGCAAAAATTGATAGCTGAAAAAATGACTGATTATTTGCAAAAAGTGATGGCAAAGCATCCTTTAGAATGGAAAATAAACGAACATATAACACTATAAGGTTAAGGCTTCTCGCAATAAATCCATGCATTTATCAATCCCAATAAAAAAAATAATTATTGTATTTTGTTTAGCTACTTTAATATTTTCAACCAATCTTTCGGCGGGTGCAAAACCAAGAGGGCGAGGGATTTCTAATGCCTGGGAATTTCCTCCATTAATTCTAAATGATCTTAAGGGTCAACAGCATAATTTATATGACTGGCACGGTAAAGTTATTATGCTTAATTTTTGGGCAACTTGGTGTGGGCCTTGCCAAATTGAAATTCCTGATTTTATAACTTATCAGGCACGATATGCTGATAAAGGCTTACAAATAATAGGCGTAGGACTCGATGAGATCCGAAAATTAAAGAATTACGTCCGTACCGTAGGCATTAACTACCCCATTTTACAGGCGGATCCCGAATTACAATATGCACTGCTAAATCAGTGGGGGAACCCTTATGGCGTATTACCTTTTACGGTGGTTATTGCAAGAGATGGGCATTTCGTGTTTATCCAGCAGGGTATTCTAAATCGCCATTCTTTCGATACTTATGTTAAGCCTTTGTTAGATGTTTCAGAATAAGCCTTAGGCAACTGGCAACAAATAACCCACCCAGATTGCGCAGATTTTTTGTTTCTGATCAAACTATCTCAAGAGGCGCATAGCCAGCTACGGTCGCAACCAGCATCCTGCTTCGAGCGACACTTGCACATCCGTGTGCTTCGTAACGATTGAGATGGTTTGAGCAGGGATAAAAAAGCCAGTAAGGTGGGTTATTTGTTGCTGGTTGCCTTAGTCCCGACAAAAGACCCATTCCTTATCTGAAGATAAGGCTAAATTAAAATAGTAGCCTTCCAGAGCGAAAGCTTTAATACCTTCAGTTTCTGTTAAACGGTTTTTAATAATGAAATTAGTCATTAAACCTCTGGCACGCTTAGCATGAATACCTATAGTTTTATAAACTCCAGCTTTGTTTTCTTTAAAAGCAAGGGTTAATATTTTAGCGTTTAATAGTTTTGGTTTTATAACTTTAAAATATTCATTAGAGGCTAAGTTGATAAGTGTTGGGGAAACAGAGTTAGCAAAATCTTGATTTATAAGTTCAGTAACTTGGCTTCCCCAAAACTCATAAAGGTTTTTACCTTGCTTGTTTGGTAAGCGTGTTCCCATTTCTAAACGATAGGCTTGTATTAAGTCTAAAGGCCTGAGTGCTCCATATAAGCCAGATAAGATTCTTAAATGTTGTTGGGCAAATTCAAAATCTTCACTGTTATAATGATCTGAATCAATTCCTGCATAAACATCGCCTTTAAAAGTCAATAGAGCTTGTTTGGCATTACTTAATGAAAAGGGTGTATTGAAATCTTTATACCGTTGCCAATTGAGTTGGCTCAGTTTATCGCTAATCTTCATTAAACTAGACAATTCTGCAGTGCTGAGCTGTTTGACTGTATCAATAAGGCTTTGGCTTTGCTCTAGCTGCCTAGGCAGCGTGTATGTCTGAAATTGGTTGTTTGATAAGTCTAAAGTCTTCGATGGCGATATGACGATAATCATAGTTTTATTTTTAGTTGGACGAAATAAAGTATTATTTTTTAATTCTAACTATTTTACTCTAGATTAGGACTTGCCAGCTATCCGTAGTTAGCCTATTCTTTATAATCTATATACAATTCCGTAATACCAAGGACTACTCATGATTACAGACGCGGTTGTTGAGCTTTCACGCTGGCAGTTTGCCGTTACTGCTTTATATCACTTCCTGTTTGTGCCATTGACGATAGGGCTATCTGTTCTATTAGCCATAATGGAATCAACTTATGTATTGACTGGAAGAGAAATATATAAGGATATGACCTTATTTTGGGGGAAATTATTTGGGATTAATTTTGCCTTAGGGGTAACGACTGGTTTAACCATGGAATTTCAGTTTGGAATGAACTGGTCCTATTTCTCTCACTATGTAGGGGATGTGTTTGGAGCTCCCTTAGCAATTGAGGGATTAATGGCTTTTTTTATGGAATCGACTTTTGTCGGTTTGTTTTTCTTTGGTTGGGATAAATTAACTAAAGGCCAACATTTAACGATTACGTGGTTGGTTGCATTGGGTTCCAACCTATCTGCTTTATGGATTTTGGTGGCAAATGGCTGGATGCAAAATCCTGTGGGAGCAGAGTTTAATTACGAAACAATGCGGATGGAGGTCACTAGTTTTGGTGAATTGATTTTTAACCCAGCAGCTCAGGTTAAGTTTGTTCATACTGCTGCAGCGGGGTATACAACGGCTTCAGCTTTCGTGCTGGGGATTAGTGCATACTATATGTTAAAAGGGAGAGATGCTGCTTTTGCCCAACGCTCCTATACTATTGCTGCAGGATTTGGGTTAGCTTCTGTTTTGGCTGTTATTGTTTTGGGGGATGAAAGTGGGTACACCGATGGTGAAGTTCAAAAAGCTAAGTTAGCCGCTATTGAGGCAGAATGGCATACTGAAGAAGCACCAGCAGATTTTACCTTGATAGGGATACCTGACCAAGAGGCTATGGAAACTCATTATGCAATAAAAATTCCCTGGGTGTTAGGGTTAATCGGTACTCGATCAATTGATACACCTATTATAGGGTTATCAGAAATTTTGGAAAATAATAGGGTACATGTTCGTAACGGTATAAAGGCTTATGGGTTATTGCAACAACTTAGAGAAGGGGATAGAGATGAAGCTTTAATCGCTGATTTCGAGGCTGTTAAGAAAGATTTAGGGTATGGGTTGTTGTTAAAACGATATACAGAAAATGTTGTTGATGCCACCGATGAGCAAATTGAATTAGCGGTTAAGAATTCTATACCTCAGGTTGCGCCTTTGTTCTGGACATTTAGAGTCATGGTGTTTTGCGGGTTTATTATGCTTATTGTTTTTGTAATTGCAGTCATTGCCAGTTCAATTAGAAAATGTCGTAAAGACTGGATTTTAAAGTTAAGCCTTTATACTATGATTTTGCCTTGGATAGCCTGTGAAACAGGCTGGTTTGTTGCTGAATTTGGAAGGCAGCCTTGGACTATTGCCGAAGTACTACCTACTTTTTTAAGTGCCTCATCTTTATCTGAAGGGGATATTATTTTGAGTTTGTCAGCTTATATTCTTTTCTATACTGTATTCTTGTTTATCGAAATGTTTTTAATGATGAAGTATATTAAACAAGGGCCGAGTAGTTTACATCGGCGGCGTTATCATTTTGAAATTGATGAAAGAGGTTAAAAATGATTTTTGATTATGAAACCTTACGCATTATCTGGTGGGCTTTTTTAGGAATCCTAATTATTGGATTTGCTATTATGGGTGGCTTCGATTTAGGTGTTGGTGTGTTATTACCTTTTTTGGGGAAAACGGATGAAGAGCGGCGGGTTATATTAAACTCAGTTGGGCCAACATGGGAAGGCAACCAAGTCTGGCTTGTAATGGCAGGTGCGGCACTTTTTGCGGCATGGCCAACAGCCTATGCAGTCTCTTTTTCAAGTTTTTACTTTGCCTTATTATTGGCGTTATTTGCTCTGTTTTTAAGGCCATTAGGTTTTGATTATCGCAGTAAATTAACCACACCTATGTGGCGAGAGAATTGGGATAGAGCATTGTTTGTTGGTGGCTTTGTTCCGGCGTTGGTTTTAGGCATTGCTTTTGGTAATTTATTAAAAGGAATACCTTTTCATTTTGAAAATGATATGCGGATTGTGTATTTTGGGAATCTGCTGGGGCTGTTAAACCCTTTTGCATTACTGGCAGGGCTGATAAGCTTATCAATGTTTATTATGCATGGTGCTGTTTATTTACAAATAAAAACAATAGACCCTATTAATTCTAGAGCTAAAAGCAGTGTGCTGATTTTTACCATGATTACACTGGTTTTATTTGCATTAGCAGGTGGTTGGATTGTCACCCTTGATGGGTACCATATTACCTCAGAAATTTTTCCTAATGCGTCATCAAACCCGATTGCTAAATTTGTTAAGCGAGAGCCTGGCTTATGGTTAGATAATTATGGGCATTTGCCTGGTCTATGGGCTGTTCCTATATCCGCTTTTATAAGCGGGGGGATGACTCTTGTTTTATCAAGGTTTGATCGACCTGGAAGTGCTTTTGTTTTTAGTTGTATCACTATTTCGGCTATTATTTTGACAGCAGGAGGGTCAATGTTTCCTTTTATTATCCCTTCTAGTATTTCATTGAACAGTTCTTTAACCGTGTGGGACGCTAGTTCTAGTTTAAGGACATTAAATGTTATGTTTTGGGTAACCATTATATTTTTACCTTTAATTATGATTTATACCAGTTGGGTGTATCGAGTGTTTCGAGGCAAAGTGACAGTTGATCATATTCGTAAAAATAACCATACGCTTTACTAGGAGGAAGGATGTGGTATTTTACTTGGATATTAGGGGTTTTACTGGCTTGTTCGCTAGGGATTATCAATGTTTTAAGGCTGGAGGCTCAAGAAGCATTAGAAAAAGAAAATATAGTTGTTGACCCACTAACACAGTTGTTAGCAAGAGAGAGTGTGTTAGAGCGGCTGCAAGAGAAAGTGGATAATTCTAAACGAAATAAAATGCCATTTTCTTTGCTGTATCTCAGTTTAACTGACTTTAAAAACAAGCATCATTTAGCTGAATATGAAATGGATACCACCATTTTTAAAGTTGTGGAAACACTTCGGTTGGATATACGTACTGGGTTAGATATTGCTGCCCGAGTAGGAGAAGATGATTTTGTATTAGCTTTACCTGGGATAGCGGCAGACAGAGCTGAAATTATTGCAGAAAGAATTAAACGTAATATTTTTGTTAATGTGACCACTCCTAAAAAAGAAGCTGTTGATATAGCGATAGGTTTTGTGGAATATACAGATCATACAGAGGTTATTGCTGAAGAAGTGGAGATGGGGATGGGAGAAGTTGAAGCTTTGCTAAGTATTGCAATAGGGAAGTGCCTTGAGTCTACATTGACATAATGAGTGGGGTGTTATTTGAGCGAAGACCTAGGAGCCGTCCGAGAATAGAGAAGCTACTGCGGAACCCCCCCCCTTTTTTTTTGACCTAGTAAGGAAGCAGCTTGATAGCCCTAGTTCCTATAATGTCACTGATGATGTAGGAGCGCCCCCCCCCCCCCCCCCCGCGCGGAG
>JALSLS010000342.1 GCA_026988195.1 Methylomonas sp. | reverse complement strand
ATATTAGCCCAGTCACTCAGCGTCAATATTCTGTATCTTTATATAGAAGAACTGATATGGCAAAACACTTCATGGTTTCTGCAGTATTAGCCGCAACCGGTGCAGAATCACTGGCTAACTATCTAGGACTAGAAAAAGAGCTCACCGATGCTAAACACGGCAGTGGCTTTAGTTTTATTGATTTAGCTGGTGACAGGGCTGGCTTATATTTTGGGAAAAAAGCCGTAGCATCAAATACTCAAGCCAGATTGATACAAAAAAGAATGGGGTTTATTAGCGACTACACAGCCTTTATGCCAGAAGTGAGAGATTTACCGGAAAATATGAGTAACAGAGTATTTAAGCAGCGATTTGAATCTGTTTACAGTGCAAAATATCAGGCTATGTTGAAAAAGATTGACCTTCGAATCGCAGGATTGCCGATATATCAATGATAAAAAAGAATCTAATATTTCGCAAATGTAACTACTCACCCTATTAAAAAGTAACAGTCGCTCTTAGCTCCTTCTCTCCACTTGGGAGCAAATTGTAACCGATCAAGTCCCCCTCTTTGGAAAAGAGGGGTTAGGGGGAGATTTTATTAGGCAAATCCCGCTCAACCCCCCTTTTTCAAGGAGGGAAGTGAACCATTACTTCAAATGACATCAGCGGATTTACCACCAACTACAAATAGTGTTTTTGATCCACGAGAACACCTCTCTTCGACAAACTAAAGCCGCCTATGAAACAAAAAAAGATCTTAAATAAATTTACGTCTCATTGCCATCAACCCTGCACCTATTAATAAAATAGTTGTCGGTTCAGGCACACTAACTTGGTTCTGACTAATGAAGATATTATCAATAGTTAAACTATCATTAGAACCATCAGGGCTGGCAACATTTTCCAAACCAAATCTCAACTCAACATTTTTACCTGCAAAGCTTGTAATATCAAAAGATCCTCCACTGGATAAATCAATAGCATGAGATAGATTACCAGACTCAACAATCTGCGCTAAAAAAACATCAGTAATATCATCAAAAGATTTAGTGAAATCAAACCCTAGTAGTAGGGTATTACTAGGGGATAATAAAGATTGAACAACAAATGTTTGAAAAATATTAACAACCGAGTTACCTCCAAATAAAGAAGTATTAGATGTTAATAAAGCCGCACCAGAAGAAATATTGAAGTTACTAGGGTTCGTATTAGGATCCACAATATTTATTCCAGAAGAGGATCCTACAGCCCCACCCCACCCATTAAAACCACTCGAAAAATCACCATTTGTAAAGGTTGCAGCAGATGAGCCATTGCTCAACAGCAACCCCGTAATAACTAACATTACGTTAAAAAAATATTTTCGACTAAATTTCTGTTTCATTTTTTTTCCTTAAAAATCAAATTAATTTTATATTAAGCATTATTCTTGCGTTATTAAGAATAGTACATTTTTTTAATTTTTAAACAAAAACACCAAAAATGAATAGAATTTATTACAAATAACAATTATTAATCCCAAGTTTGTTCATTTGCATCATTAGTATCCCCATCATTATTTCTATCCCAACGCCCTTTAGACTCAGTATTATTTATTTCTAAAATCCCATCACCCGCCTGAGCACCAATTGGAGTTGCTCTAAGATTATAAGTGGTGGGTGTAATTGTTATAACTGTAGTGGTCGCACTAGGTGTTAAGGTCAAATTATAATAAGCAGTAGTGCCATCAATAGGACTTGTTGTTGAAAAAATAGTTGGAGCACCTGTGGCAGCTAAGCATGTGCCTACAGTAGTGGTTCCAGCACCACAATAACTATTGGTTTCTGTGAAATGCCTTTCCATTGCATTTACAAAACCAAGCAATGCACCTTTAGCATCCGCTCTACGAGATTTTCTAACTGAATCTTGATAGGATGGGTAAGCTATACTAGCCAATATACCTATAATGGCAACAACTATCATCAATTCAATTAAGGTAAATGCCTTTTGTGATTTTAACTGTACTTTATCTATATCCATTTATTATTCTCTGTGTTTTATACATCTTATTTTGCCTAAATCCCCAATAACAACCTCAAAAAAAATTAGTTAATATAAATTAAGAAATAATTTTTGTGACTTTTTAAAATCTCGCATAGAAATTATCTTTAATTTTTTGATCATAAGCTTGGTAGCTTTCTGATATGAATGAAATATTACTGGAGTCCCTGGTTTTAAAGTATTACCAATACTAAAAATACGTTGTCCAGATTTATTATAAAACCCACTTTCATGAGTGTAACAAAAGAGTCTGTCAGTAATAACTAAACATGACTTATCAGAATACACAGCATCTACTATCCCATAATGGTCAACATTATTTATATTTTTTCCTCTAGAAACTCCTCTCTCAGCCCATACAGGCATACTCACAAAAATAGATAATAAGCAAAGTGTATAAATCGTTCTACCTGTTTTCATTTTGTTATCCTTATTTACTATGACTTCTCATTAACACCAAGATACATTACATTGCTAATTAAACAACTGAATCCATGACCGGCGACTACCTGATATTACAGGTGCAGTATTAAGATTAAATTTATGAGCACTATTTCCACCCGCCCCACCTGCCCCACCTGTTCCAGAAAGATAGGCAAAAGACTTACCATCTTGATTGGTAATCACTGCTGTTGCTGAAGCAATACCAAAGGCAAACTTTACCCCAGCAACGTTGTAGTCATTTGTACCATCAGAAACTTGATCTTGATTATCAAAATTACCATCTCCATTTGTATCAAAAGCTCCTTCTGTTGGGTTACCCCCTGTTTTCATATCAGCAGCCATCAACCAGCTTTCGCCCCCAGCTGCACAAGGTACAGAAGAAGGGGTCATGGTATTAAAGAAGACTACGCCTAAATGCTCAAATGCATCAACAACTACTCTTTCACCTGTCTCAGGAAGGTTGATAAACCAGCCTAACTTTACCCCTGCATCAGCAGGCAAAATACTAGGAGGTGCTGGAAATATCACAGGATTTTGAGTGAGCACTCGGTTCCCGATTGGAATATTTGCATTTGTAATAAAGGTTTGTTCGACTAGCTTAGTTGCAGGTACTGGTACACCAGCATCCAAAATACCGTAAAATGTTTGTTGATTAGTATTTGTTGCATCGCCTGTTGCTATATATTGCCCCGTACCAAAATAAACCATCACATTTGGTTTATTAGTAGCATCATCAACCAGCCCAGAACCTGACTTAAGCAATAAAGGTTTCATAGTAATTGGTTGAGCTGTTGTTGAAACTTGAACCACTGGGGTTCCAGGATCAGTTATTGCTGCTTTATAGTGTGTTGCAGTAAACAAAGGGGCAGGATTCGCAAATGTATCTTGATAAGCCACCTTCCAGCTACTAGTAAGAGCATTTGATACATCAAAGGCCCACATATTTCCTAATAAATCACCAGCATAGACTCTATCAGTCGTACCGTTATTATCTAGGTCAATCAACGTTGGAGTAGAAAGACCATTTTTAGTACTCGTATTGCCTACCATTGTATCGAGTTTAATATAATCTCCTGTACTCCATGTACCATCAATACCTTTTTCAATAAAAAGAATCATTAACTTTGCAGTATCAGTCCCTGTTGCATTATAACCATTGCCGATAATAACAGCCCATTGATCATTATTCATTTTGGCTATTTGAGGAACACTAAAAGAAAAACCCAAGTCTGAATCATCTTGGTTGGTAAATTCCCAAAGCACTGCTTTTTTAGCCGCTGCTTGTGTATTAGTGAATTGGGTTGGGTCAGTGACATCTAAAGCATATAACCCTTGTCCGCCCCCACCTAACGCACCGACTAATATAGTACGCCAATCACTTGTTCCTGCTGATTCAACAGGCATATATACATCGGCTGAAATGGGTAAGCCATCAACATAATATCTATGTTGATAATCTATTTCTGATAAATAATGTAGCCCTGTATTATCCAGTGCAGAAGTTGTAGCACTAGGTAAATAGGCAAAGATCTCTTCCCCATTACTTTCTTTAAAACCATGCAACAAACCATCATTAGCCCCAACATAAACAACACCCTCTCTTGGTGTTGTTTCCAAGCTAGACTGATAACTCGAATATCGACTTCCAGCAACGCCAAAAGAACCAGTATCAGGCCAATTTGAATCGGGCACACCAACAAAACGAGGTGATGAATGGATAATATCCCCCAATCGACTAGCACGATTCCGAATCAACCCAACCCCTTCTTGACTAGTATCTCCTCTTACATAATTTAATCGAAACTGACTTTTCGTAAAAGGTGTAGTTTCTGAAGATGCATCCTGATTTATCTTAAAATCATCCAGAATATTTGCTTTTGGTTGAGGGTCAGTGATACTCCAGTCAAATAACACGCCATTACTAGTGCCCGTAGAATCTTGCCCCCAAGTATAAATAGTTCGATTAAGCATCTCTGTATTAGTTTTACTATCTAATAAAGACGCAGCACTCCATATTGGGGTTGTGCCTAAATCACCCGTAACAGGGTCTACGCTAAAAGCTCTAAGATTACCTGACCATCCCACTGTATCAAAACTAGCAAAGAACAATGAAGTACCTGCCGCTAACTTTGCAGAATTAAAAGAAACTGTCGAGGCACTTCCTTGCCGTGATTCAATATCTGAAATGACATTCTGCAATGCAGAAATTAAGGTTTCAGGATTATTAGCTGAAAGAAATTGACCACGACCATTATAGGCTGCATGACGTAAATCATCGACAGTTTCGATTGAATTAATAGTAGGTTTCGGCCAGGGAAAGGCCAGTGTTCTATCAACAGGGTCAGCATTAAGGGTTCCAGTCGGGCCAAAAGCAATACTAAACGTGACCATATGCTGTTGCTTATTTTCATCTAGGTTTTGTGTATTAGCACCTGATTGCACTGGAACTTTACCTGCCAGAGCTGGCGCAAGATCAGTTTTGTACCATTTCATTGCAACATCTGCCAGTGTATGCGATTCAGTATCTTTATGGGCAGGGTAAACAAATTGGTTATCTATTACTTTATCTTGATTTTTTTCAGAACTGCTTAACCCTGAAGAACTACCATTCCATGCTCCATCTGTCATCAGCATGGTGAAATTTTGCTGACATTCTCCTCCGTTAGCAGCAGATAAAATAGGACTGGAAGCTGACCCTATATTTAAACCACTTGGTGCATTCGTGCCTACTTTATAATATTCACCCACCCGATTTAAACTTTGTCTAAGAGGCGTACTTCCAGCAGAATTAAATTGTACAACATCATTAAGCAATTCATCTTTGTTAGCTGCTACACTCACATCTTTTATCTTTTTCCCTACCCCATTATTATTCCATAATGTAGCCATACCCATACGTGCACTGCTTGTAGAGATAACCTGAGTAACAGCTGCTTTAGTTGCATGCTCTCTTATGCGATAATAAGTAAACCAATTAGCAAAATTTGTTTTTTCAGACTGAGTAAGAAGGTCACCCGCTCTTATTACTCTTGGGTCAGCATAAGAACTGGGACACTCCCCTGCATCATATTGCCCATTACCATCATCAGTCCATTGCACAACAGGAGCTCCAGATAGGTCAATAGTTCCACTTTCAAAACCTTGTACATAAGCATCCTCACCACTTTGATAAAAAACTGACCCACCACCCTGTGTAACTGGATCAACCCAAACATTTGTAAGGTCTATCTGATCTGGAAACGGAGTACTCGTTGATGGTATATTAGCCGCCCAAGGTTTATATTGGAAATTAGGATTATAAGCCATAAGATTAGCACCTGGGCACCAAGCATTCCATTCAAGAGTAGAATTCAACCCAAAATCGAGATCATCAAGGTCTGGTCTGGTGTGATAAAAACCAAGAAATGTAATTGCCTGGCTTGAAACCCCATCAGACGGCATAGTCCAGTCCATACTTCCAGAATCATCCAGCATAAAGAAAATATTAGGAGGAGTAGGAGGCGCAACAAACAAAGGGATTTGCCCTAGGTTTCCTGGTGCGGCTTGCACTGGAGGCTGAGAAATACTGAAAAGGCACAGAGTAAAGACCGTGGCTAATGTTGACTGAATGAATTGATGTTTCATACTTTACCTCTATTTTAATTCGTTCTTTCAAAAATTTCTTGCAGAATAATTTGAGTCCCTGGAGAAATCCCCTGTGCTCTGGCAGTTATTCTAAAAGCTGTTCTAACGGGGCTAGAGCCAATAACACCTATTCTTTTGATGATATAGCGTGGGTTAGCAATTGTTAATCCAGAATTATTCACAAAATAATCTCGAAAACCATCAGAGGTTACAACTGAGTTCGTGCCAGTCCAAGTAGCCGCTAGAAAAAAATCAGCAGGTTCTGCTTGTGTAGAACTGAGCAACCCTCCTCCAACGTTATAAGTCGCATCCCCCGTTGAAAGTTGTGTCAAAATAAACGTTTCAGCTTCAACTAAGGTTGCTTCAGCTGCCTGGAAGGCCACATTCTGATCCCTTGAATTACCCGCCATTTTTTCCTCCAAGGTAGTCACTTGTGTTCCAGTAACACCGATTAATGTTAATAATAGCAACATAATTAAACTGACCACTAAAACAACACCAGTCTGTTTGTTTTTTGAGGTTAACTGTTTTGTTATCATAATCCCCTCTAATTTAATCGATTGCGTAAAACTATGGTGGATGAAAAGGTTCGTCTTAAACGACCATCGCCTGTATTCGTTAAATTATTATCAAGACTTCTAACTGTTAAAGTAATTTTAACGCTAACAACCTCATCCATATCAACAACATCCCCTCCTACACCATCGCCAGCATCTGCATCTACATAATAATTAGGTGTGCCATCTAAGTCGGTATCTTCTCCATATAAAATCTGCATACTTTCAATACCTTCAATAAGCACCTGATTTGCAGTGGCTAGGGGAACAGCAGTATCAATAGCAACAGTGGTAAGAGGTACAGTCGAACCTGTTGCTGTAACTCTATACAATGCTGGTTGCCCACTAGTATCAGCATTAATAAAAAAAGTAATTGCTGAAAAAACATCTGGATTTCCTGGGGTACAATCATCATCTTTCTGTAGCACTGTAATTCTATCTGAGCCATTTAACCCTAAATTATCAGAGCCAAAAACCTCCCCTCCAATACTAATATCACTGAAGCATTCCTTATAATCAGCCATCCGAATATCACGACTAATAAACTCCATGGCAAACCGCCCATTTTCTTGCATTCTAGACATATTGTCTTGTATACGATAAGTTTGCTTACTGCTTAGAAAAATCTGCATAACGCCTGCTAATAAAAAGGCTCCAAGCATAAGAGCAACCATAATCTCGATTAAGGTCATTCCTTGCTGTCTATTTTTCAAACTACCATTATTCATAATTGAAATCTCATTTGAAAATTTGGGTCATTAGGCTTTCCCGCACAACCCGCACCTGCATCGCCTGGGTTCACGCACCCATCACGGTTATCATCCCAATTGATGGTAATGGTATATAACATCTTTTGATTTGGAACAGCACCTATAAGCACTCCGGAAATAATGCCTTGACCTAGTGGTAGTGTTGCTGGCATAGCGACCATAACAGGAGGACCTACAACTGCAGGTCCTCCCGCTATAGCACGATTCCATTCAAACAAATCATTTTGTGCCATTTGAGCAGGCGTACAAGCATTTGCTACTAATTTACAATTATTTTGTACAACTGCAGCAGTTGGAGACATTGTGTTATAGGTACTAGCAGCTAAAGTTCCAGTATCAGCAGAGTTTGCACGCATTCTATCAGCCAGATCATAAGCTAGCTGAGTGGCCTGGCTTCTATTGTAAGCACTTAGGTTATTTCTTAACCCTGTTGCTTGCAAAGCGGCTAAGCCCAGTAAACCAACAGCTAAAATCATCATTGATATAAGCACTTCAATTAAGGTAAACCCTTGTGTTTTACTCATCTTTTTACCTTTCATCATGGACAAGTTACTGCGGCTGCAGTTGAAACCCGAACCCTTCCCACCACATTAACTATAATGTCTCGGTAATTGACTGTACTCCCCGTTGCTCCGCAAAGCCTAAAGGTGTCATTTGTAAAGCCTCCAGAACTTGCAGTCAGTCCAGTTGGTAAGTAAGCTATCCATACGGCATAATTTGCTCCAGTACGTAATGTAAAACCTGTAGGTACTGCTGGATATGTTTTTAATAAGGTATCTGCATTGTTAAATGTTGCATCACCATCTAAATCAATAAATATATTCCAGCCACCATCCCAAACTTGATTGACTCCCCCTATTTTCGCAACATGGATTCTTACTCCTCGTTTTATAGCTTCACTACGTGCATAATTTAATGAGGCGACTAATGCATTTGCATTCGTCGTTAACCGACTATTTAAAATGGTTTGAGTAAAACTAGGAATCGCAATACTCATAACAATACCAATCACTGCAATCGTGACCAACAGCTCTATCAGTGTAAATCCTGATTTATAATTTATTTCATTGTTATACATAGTTCATAGTTTTTAATCTGATCATAAATCTAATATGACTAAAGCATAGCTTAAATAAGCATTGGCATCTGTGAATTGTGGCTCAAAAAAAAGGCTAAATTATCAAAGTGATTAAATAGCCTTAACTTTAGATAAATCTCAATCTAACTTTAGCACCTGTAGTAAAATGTTTCGTAGAGGCGACCGCCCTCGGCACACCGCTTCGCTGCTCCTCGATAATAGCTCCTGCATTATTCTACCTACGGGCTTCCTGCCCTAGTGCATTGCTCTACCTATGTGCATAATCCACATGGATGTAGTGAATGCCGATATTGCAGGAGCAAATATCTGTCCATGTACTAGTCGGCGCGATTAGAATTATGCTTTTTTCTTTGAAACTTTCTATTATCTTCGCGCCGAGGGCGGACGCTCCTACATAGGATAGCTAAGGGGTAGAGTCCTTTATTTACCGCCCCCTCCCCTTTCTTTCCTTCTTTCTTTTTCAGCTTCGCCTATTGGTTTTTATGTCAAATTGACGAACCAAAAGAAAGGGGGTAGTATTTATCTATAAGCTCTGTAGAGTGGGCAAGGCTTTTCTGCCCACCATTTTAAACCAAACATCCATTTTCGCTCCCAATATTGGATGTTGTTTTGCTTTATAATTGGGTCGGGTAAATAAATGGATGACGATATTCGCTGGAAGCAACGATTTACTAACTTTAAAAAAGCTTTTTTGCAACTCAAACAAGCCGTCGAGACTTATGACGATAGCGCAGAAGATATTATTAAAGAAGGCATTATTCAGCGCTTTGAATTTACCCATGAATTGGCATGGAAAGTCATGAAAGACTTTTTAGAATACGAAGGCTATCAAAACATAAACGGTTCTCGAAGCGCTACCCGCCAGGCATTTAATATTGGATTGATCGACGAGGGGCAAGTATGGATGAATATGATTGAGAGTCGCAACAGAACCGTTCACACTTACCATGAAGATGTTTTGGAAATGGAATATAAAAACGTAACCCGTACTTACTTTTTATGTTTTGCAGCCTTTCATGAAAAAATGCTGGCTTTGCAGTGAGCTTTGGTTTAGATCAAACAACATTTGAGCATATTCAGTCCGTTTTTGCTAAGCACCCTGAGGTTGATCAAGTTGTGATTTATGGTTCCCGTGCTAAAGGAAATTTTCGTAACGGCTCTGATATAGATTTAACCTTAATAGGAAACAACATCACTGAACAATTATTATTGTTAATCAAACTAGAACTCGATGAGCTAAATACACCCTATCTATTTGATATTGCAATATTTAACCATTTAGACTCATCAGACCTGAAAATGCATATTGCCAGAATCGGGAAAATTTTTTATCAAAATGCTCGTAGTTTAAATACACCCATAAATACTGAAAATTAAAGCCTGCTTACGGATATATACTTAATACCAACGGTAACTCACCCTATAAAAAGTAACTGTTGCTCCCCCCCTCTCTCTCCCAAGTTGGGATGATGCCCACATGTCTACGAGCCGCATTTCTCGTTCCTAAGCGGTAAATTAAGATAATCTTGGATCGATACAATGGGATATAATTACCTACATTCCGAACCAATAGCGAACCAATAGGGTCAGACTCGATTGATATAAATATACTATAGATCAATCACTTACTTTATTATGTTTTTCAATCGAGCCTGACTCTTACCGTAAACAGGTTTATAAAAATTAGCCCGTAGGATGTGGTGAGGCACGAACCGCATCAAGCACGAAAACAAGTAGCCCGTGTAAAATGGATGAGTTATTTATTGCCAGTTACCTTAGTCAACAATGACATCATCTGATGCAGATATTCTTGATAATCGTTGCATTAAAACATTCCAATCAAGCCGAGTATTGTAGCCTTTAATATCTATTCTAGGCAGCCCCCCGCCTTTTACAAGATAGTATCCTTGCTCTGCTGCTTCTACTCCCATTAATTGACATACTCCTTGATATAAATAACAGCCAAAACCTAAGCGGTCATAATGAAAGGTATCAAAAAAACTTAAAAATCCTTTTGAAATAATATCAGCAGCCCCTCCTCCACCAATGCTGGCTATATTTTCAACTGCTTTTTGACTGACCCTGTGTCTAGAATTATCATTTTCGGGTGTCCCTAACCAAGCATAAAAGCTAATAGGTTGCCAGTTTTCTAAATAGAGCTTATTGACAAAACCTGAGACTCTACCTTCCATCATTCCCATTTTAAATTTTTTAGTTAGCAAATATAAATCTAAGTTTTCAATCTGCATATCCATAGAGAATTTAGAAAAGTCTGTAAATAGACCTGAAGAGGTTAAATTATTAATTTTAACGGTGCCACCAAACAATTTTGCTTTAAGCTCACCTTTTAAAGTTAGCGTTTTATTTTCATAATTAACACCTGGAATATTCCCACTTATTTTTCCAGATAACGGTGTCCAATCAAGTGCATAGGATAGTTTTTCTAAGGATAATTGCTGAATATCGCCGTTAAAGTAAACTTTGGGTTCACCCTCTGTCATATTCTGCCATTTAAACGCTTTAATATTAATATTCCCATCTAATAAAGGAATAGAAACAGCCTCTAATAAACTAAGTTGTTTATTTTTAAACAGAAATTTTAAATGACTAGCATTAATCGGGATAGCTCTTATTTTTAGCTCCAACCAACTCAAATTTGAGGCTTCTACAAATAGAGGGTTATTTGACCAGTTTATGCTAGCAACCGCATCTTTGACCCTAAAACGTTTATGCTCATCACTTAAATTAAGCTTATTAATATTTATCGATACATCTGTTAGTTTTGATTGTTTAACCTTTGCGGTTAGATTTATTTGACCTTTTAAATTAAAGCCGTCAAAAGCTGTTTGCTCTATAAAAGGAAAAATATATTGTTTTGAAAAGCGGTCTAAATCATTTATTTCAC
>JALSLS010000341.1 GCA_026988195.1 Methylomonas sp. | reverse complement strand
CATTCGCATTCAAATACAATATCACCAAACTTGTCGCTCCTCCAATCTCATTCGGGATGGCGCCCGTTAATTCATTCCCCTGCAACTGCGCATTCGTTAAATTTGTTAAATTCCCAAATGTCGATGGGATACTACCTGTTAAACTATTCGTGTACAAATACAATTCCTTCAGGTTTGTTAAATCACCAATCGAATTCGGTATCGAGCCACTCAATTGATTGCCATTCAGGTATAACTTCTCCGCACTACTTAGATCTCCAATACTCGCAGGAATTGAACCCGTTAACTGATTCCCTTGTACTCGGAAATCTTTCAAGTTAACCAAACTTCCAATGCCTTCAGGAATTGACCCACTCAAATCATTCGCATTCAAATACAATATCACCAAACTTGTCGCTCCTCCAATCTCATTCGGGATGGCGCCCGTTAATTCATTCCCCTGCAACTGCGCATTCGTTAAATTTGTTAAATTCCCAAATGTAGTTGGAATACTGCCCGTTAGACTATTCGTGTATAGATACAGGTTCTCTAGACCTTTTAAATCACCAATACTTGTAGGCATCAAACCATTTAGATTATTGCCCTGCAACTCGACCTTAGTCACATCTCCATCCACCACGGTCACCCCATGCCAGGTAGCAATCTCTGCCATCGTTGTGCCTTGTAACCAGTTGGTATTGTTGGTCCAGTTGGCGCCATCGGTACTGTTATAGAGATCTGTTAATGCTTGGAGTTCAATGGCATCATCAACCCAGCCATTCGTATTTATTTCCGTGATGGTTGTTTGGCAGGCATCGCCTTTCCATTTGAAGTACCTAGTGCCAGCATAATTATGTGATACATAAGCCCTGATTGGTTGTGCATTATTTTTTAGTTTGAGATCTACCGCCACATAGCCATAATTGTAATCAGAACTGTAAGTGCCGGCATCTATACCCGGAATGGTGGTGTTAGAATCTTCCAAATACGGGTCAAATACCTCTTCAATATCTCCTTTATTGATATCAACCCTTTCTCCTAGCGCAGTGACTTGAAAAAATCTGATTAGAAAACTGTGATTTTGACCACATCCTGAATTTAGCAATTTTGGAACACTATATAGTTCATTATCAAATTCACTATCGCCTGCATAGCAAGAGCCATAATAAGTGTAATTGCCAGGTACTTGCCCCCAAATTATCCTGAAATCATAGGGATTGGCAGCATAGTTTGCTGCTCTTCTATCATCCACAATACCTACCCAATAGTTTTGACGATTCACATCATTGCCACATACATCTACAAGCACACGGTTACAGTCTTTTTTTAATGGTCCTACGTAAGAGAAAATATTCAATAAACGCTCTCCAGTACCTGTCTCCGTAGCGCATGGAATTTTGTCATCGTTTGTTCTGTCAACAAAAGGGGTGGAAACATTATTAACCGTACTGATAATATTATTAATATCACCAAAAAAATCAAACCCGCAGCTGGTGATGGAAAGCCCAGGCTGACCAGTATTAGAAATTATAACTCTATTTTTCTCGCTCGTAACACCTCCTACTTCGTCCTCTACATACAGTGTGTCTGCACCATCTGCTAAGTTGATGCTATAAGTCGCACCGGTGTAAAGCGCAGTTATACCATCAGCGGCATACCAGGTGATGGCGCCCTCGCCCTTCGCAGATAAGACCGTCTGGTCATCCTGACAATTTATAGATGTGACTGTCGGCTTCACCTGTCCCACGACAGTCACACTTTGCAGTGCAAAAATTGCAATCAGTATTTGGAAAAATTTAGTCTTGAATATTTTCATAATCATTTCTTTTCAAATAATAAAAAGTTAGTTTTTTAGTTTCTTAATCCTATTCTGCCACAACAGTACAGCCAGCTACACTTTTAAACCTTGCAATCGTTACCGTATTAGAAGTAACATTAGCACCGCAAGCATCAGTCACTTTACATCTTATGCCAGTGCTTCCTTCTGAAGTGAAAAATTCTGTGGCTACATCACTGTCTCCTCCAAAATTGACCCAAGAGCTATTGGGTTTCTTTTGCCACTGATAATGATAGGGTGAACATCCTGAAGAGAGCTTACCCACCGTAACATTAAAAGTAACTTTTTCTTTGTCAGGTGTACCCAAAGTACAGGTACCCGATATGGGCATCACCTCCCCACAATAATCATAGCCTATATACCCGTTGGCACAAACATTAACTAGGGTTAAAGGATTGTTTATAACCATCACTTCAGTCTTACTGACCGTACTATAATCTGTATTTGAAACACTTAGCTTTACTGTATATACACCAGTAGCACTATAAGTATGGTTTACATTTAAGCCAGTTTGGACATTTGTACCATCGCCAAAATCCCATGTATAGGTGGTTGTGCCTAATGTGGCACTATTGGCTACTGCATTAAACAATAAATTTTTATTGACTAATTGATTGCCACTGTGCGTAAATTCAGCCAATAGTTTTTTATCCCTACCGTAGTTATATTTCACCTCGCTAATCTTTTTCACCCCATATTGAAAGGTTTCTTTGTAGGTCGATTCCAACCTGCCCATGCCATCATATTTATATTCCGTAAATAGATTATTGGCATCTAAGATATGTGATAATTCATCCCACTCATTATAGACATAACTGGTCATGGCAGCATCTATCGGGTGTACCCTAAAATCATCCAGGTAGAGGTTTTCTTTGGCTTCACAGTAAAATGTTACGTTGTCAGGAGAAGTATCAAACTCATTTGGCGTTACATTGGCTCTTAACAAATACCAATCTCCTGCTTGTTTGACTGGTAATTTATTTACGGCACGCTCAACACCACTATTCGTCTTATACTTAATATCGGCATTGGGTGAGGTAGACCAAACACTTACCCTATATGTTTTATTAACACTTTCAGAAGTGAATCTAAATCCTTCCTTACCTGCAGTAAGTTTCAAACTATTATCACCTGTATGTGTTTTTACAGTGGAAACATCAGAACCAACCGGGACATATACACTGCCTCCTATATGGATATATGGTGCAGGTATTTCACCTAATCCACCCGGCACATCTTCCATGCCTGCATAAGCAAACTCATCATAACTGGCATTGGCAGCAGTTGCCTTAATTTTAGTTTGATCTAATCCCATCTTTGTGGCAGCATAGTTGCCATTGATATCCGTTGCTTCTAAAGCGTGGGAATACACATCGTATAATGTCAATTCACTTTGCTTCTGCCATCTAGTACTTTCAGCAGGCTCGCCTGTTGCTTCAGACCACCAGGTAAAATCTGTATATTGACCGTAATTATACGTGCCATCGGCTTGTAAATTATCTTTGTCGCCAACAAAAGCATAGGACTTGTGCTTCCGCCATATTTTAGGTTGTTTGATTGTATTAGTATTCCCTATCATAACATCCACATCATTACTCCATGTTTGCACCCCAGCAGATAACAAGCCAACTGGCGAATGGTCTGTGGCACTGGCTACTTTATAGACTTTGGTGCTCGCCACTTGGGTCAACATGTGTTTGTTATTAGGATTCATTACTTTTAAGCCCATGCCAGCGGTTGTTTCGTTACCAGCATATTCCGGCACTCTATACGCCGGCGTTGACTCAGACACATAATAGTTGCCATACCCATCACTGCTGAGTGTTTTAGTGACTGCGCCGGAGTAGAAATCGAAGGCTAGCGTTTCGCTCGTTTCTTCAATTCCTGTTTTATAATTGGTTGTAACTGTTTTCAACAGTACTGAAGGATATTCTTCTCTCTTGCTAATTACACCCTTCAACCCTAAGGGTTCAGGCCCTTCAAAAACCTCTTTCAGTTCACTAAAGCTTTGGTGAATGACTCCTTGGTTATTGAATTTATCTGCCAATACCAGATCATCATCTACATATTGATTTGTGGATTTGGTAAGTGCATTCCCTTTGTCATCAGAGGTGGTGACGCTGATTAGTCTTCCCACTTTAGAAGAATGGTCTTTGATTGTCACTACATTATTATTTAACTCAACATTATAAGAATCATTTCCATCCCAACCACCATCGCTCCCCACATAGTCATTATCGATGGTCAGGGTTACTGGAGCAGGTACGATGTTATGCTCTACCATTTCTTTTTCAAAAACTTGAAAATGGAATTTGGTTTTTCCAGGCAAAATGATTGGATTCTCCTGACCGTGTGTTATTTGATCTGTCACCGTAACATATTCATACATTACTCCTGGGACAGGTACTTCACGAGTATTAGCCAAAATATCTGCAAACCCTTGGTATAGAGCTTTTTTATATTCCTTTAAAGCTTCTTCCCTCCTATTTTTATCAGATTCTTGAGAACCAGAAGGAAGCTCTTTTATAATTGTTTTATCTATCCCAATTGGTTCAAAGCTAGTCACTCCCGATTCATAAGTATAGTAGGTGCTATTCTGAGTTATTCCGTCAGATACAGAAATTGATACGACACGAATCCCTCCTCCCAATATTGTAATTGAATCTTTAAAGGACAAATTTCCTCCCTCCCAATGTGGTGGAGTATTGTAAAATACTTCCAAATCAACTTTTTTTGGTTCAATAGTATAACAGGTTCCTGGGTAGAATTGTATGCCCTTGATTTCCGTAATTTTATCAAAAAGATCAGATGAATTAACTTTAATGCTGTAAGGTTTTACTTCTACTATATTTAAGTTAGTATCATCAAAATGAATTGCTTCATAAGAATCATTACCCACTGTTCGTTCTCCACCATCACAAAGAATTGAACTATTTCGAGTAAAAGAAAATTTAAGCACTCCAATAAGATCAATCTTAGAATCCTTAGATAGTACGTTTCTTAAGTCAATAGCATCTTCATAAAAGAAAATTTCAATTTCTTGTGTAGATTCATTAGCGACAACATCAGATACATTTAGCAAACTTGTAAAATACAATTCGGGTTTTTTATAAGTATCAGATTCATAATCAATTTTTATTTCAGCACCTAAGTTGGTTTTTATCTTTGTCAATGACCAGGCATCAACATTTTTGGAAGATTCAGCAGAAACAAACCGACTTAGATTTTCGTTATCATTACCCGTATCAACATAATCAGACTTATACATGCCCCACATATCATAAGCATCCTTCTTATAGTCTGGATTTTTACCATAGGTAAAATTCATGGCGGGTAGCAGGTCTGCCCCTCGCTTTCCTAAAAATCTTAGTGCATTTAAGGTGAGTTTCCCTGATTTAGCAGGATTTGCAGATTCCTCAGTATTTAGCACATCAATTGCCGAAACAAAACTATTTTCCGTTTTATCAGTTAATGAATAGTCCTGATTAAAGTGAATTGTCCTTAAAGCGTTTGCTTTAAAATCATTCTCAATTTCATTGGTAATATCATGAATGTCAATTACGTTTCTTCCGTGGTGGTATACAATCGTCTCTGTTTCATCATCATCATCAGGACATTCTCCCGGATATTCAAAAGATGTGGAATGAGCATATGTAGTGTTCGTGGCATATAAATTCCACTTAAAATCATCATTCTTAAACAAATAAATATCCTTTAATGCCAATGTACTTGTTGGATACAAATTATATTCTAATAATTCATACCCACAATCTTGGTCATAGCTATAACAGTCATCACATACTGGATAGTCAAAATCAACTGCTTTTGGAGAAAACCCTCCATTTGTTAAACTAGAAACTCCCTTACCATCTTTTCTGATTTCCTTTACAAAAACAGCTGTATGAGATTTTGTTTGGATTATATTCAAATAATACAACTCTTTTTGCCCGTAAGAAAAATTCTCGAAATTTCCATCTAAATCTTTATGTGTTCCGATAGCAGGGTTTCTCCATTTGTAACTATCAGCCCATAGCCCATAATCAAACTTTACCCAATATCCCCAGTCATTGGCATCAGTAAGCCCATCATTATTTTTATCAACATAATCAGGTCCGGTTACCGCTGTCAAATACCAAGTATAAGCATAGGCATCTGTGTTTTCAATATTAGCAAAAGTTCCAGCAGGATCCTCAACGTTTTGAATATGCTGCACCTCGCCATAACTGTAAGCGGGCAAAGCATAGTGATAGGTAACCCCTGTCTCATTGGTAATCATATACCCCCCAATTTGGTTTTTTAAATCTGTATTATACTTGCTAATATCTCTTTCTTCTTTAAGTTTATGGTAGTCGATGAATCCAGCAATTTTTGCAGTACCATCTATTATCTCTTCATTGGTAAAATATTCAATGTGCTTTGAGCCTGCTAAATGGTTATTTTTGTACCCCTCTGTTGGAGAATCGACACTGCCCTCAGTTAAATTATAGGAACCGTGAGAAAAATTACCATTGGTTGCAGTACCACCTGTAAATGATGCAGGAGTAGAAAGTAGTTTATTAGAAAAATCATTATTAAATCTAAAATGAACGGATTTACCATAATTACCAGTATGGTAATATTTTAAAACTTGCGCATTATCTTTATTACTTTGATTTTGTCTAAAAAGATTCATATGTTCAAAAATATAAGGTTGCATGCTACCGCCCAGTCCTTGCGCATTGACATTATAACTATCATATGCCGGGAAGCTTCCACCAGTAACCTTGTCTGCAGCAGGATTGTCCACAATTCCGCCCTCCAATGTAGGATCTAATAATGCATAACTATCAAAAGAATAGTCATTGGCTGATGCTGCATTTTTATAATTTGGGTACAAAGTTCCTATACCCTTTACTTCAGCAGTTTCATCAGACCAATATCTTTGATATTCATACCCCAAATCTATTGAACCAAAAGGCATAGGTATTGGAACCTTAAAACCAGAAGAGGAAATACTAATTTTCCCTGCCTTCCCATTTGACTGAGTTGTTCTGCCTCCTGCTGATGCTAATGATCCTTTTAGTCCGCTACTTGAGGCACTTATAGATGCTCCCAATAGTCCATTACTTATTCCAGCAGAACCATAGCCTTGCACTGTATTGAAATTAGTTCTTACCCCTATACTCAAATTCGACTTTAGTCCCGTATTAACCGCCTTGCCCCCTACATTCTTTATAGGAAATCCAGCAGATAGTGCAGCACTTGCGTAGGATCCTCCATAAGCATGTGTCCCTGCTCCGGCGGTAAAAGAAAAAGGACTGAGCTTGCCTTCTTTACCTAATATTCCTACTGAACCTCCCACATACGTTCCTAGACCAAATCCCTGATACGTGTCCTGTGAAAACTCTAAACTCGCACTTACTCCAGCAACTCCTATAACACCTAGAGTTACTCCTAACTCCCATGTCGAAATATTACCACCTTTCCAATAATCTCTACGTGATCCTGCACTTTCTTGTATATCATCTGGATATCCATTCACCATTCTAGTAATCGCCCCAGGATTTAAAGTCCATCCCAACCCCACCCATGAGGCTTCCTCATTGGGCATAATGCCAGCATGGTAAGAAAGGGAGAGTGGGTAGCCACCTGAAGGACCTGGTACTTCCAGCAACGGGATGTTATAGGTCAGGTCACCCGTGATTAGGTTGACCATATCTGTGGTATCCACTGGCTCAAAGCTGGTGGCTTCTGGTGCCGTAGGCCCGGCAGTCAATGCCCATGCTATGGTCGGTGCAAAGGTGAAATTGATGGTGTTCAATAGTAAAAATATGGCAGTTGCTCTTAGTATTCCCTTTTTTCTGAACATGGTTATTTATTTCTAGTTTCTAATTCCTTGTTTCTAATTGTATTCTTTCAGTCTTATTGTTTATTCGCTTCCATCTGCCGCATGGCTAAGATCTCTCCTACGTCGAGATGACATCTAATTTATATTTCGCTTTTCATCCACCGTAGCTTTAAGCATAGGTAGGTTTCATTATTCATTCTTACACGTCTAGTCATAAGTCCTATGTCTTCAAGTCTTATGTCTTTATTCTATATTTCCGTTCATCTGCCGCATGGCTAAGATCTCTCCTCCCTCGAGATGACAACCTATTTATATTTCGTCTCATCCACCGAATCCGCTAGTTAGCAGAGTAGGTGGGTTTCTTCATTCATTCTCACACATCAGTCATAAATCCTAGGTCTTCAAGTCGTATGTCTCTATTCTTTGTTTTTTCGTTATTCTCTTTTCTCATAAAACTCAATGCTCGGCACCCGCCCAATATCCTCCGCTGAAAATCGAAAATTATTCCTGCCCATATCCAGTCCGAAATCCCGTAAATTGAAGTTTATCCATTCACTCGTTTTTATTTTTTTATTGCTAAACACAAACATCACCTGGGTCGCACTACTAATTCCGTATAGCCGCGGATAAATAAAATCTGCTACTGGAATGGTATCTCTTTCTGATGTTGTCATGGTTACAAATTGATCCATTCTAAAAGCCAAATTTTGTACATTTTCGCTAAATGCTCCCATCCCTTTGCCTGTCTGGTATAATGCTTCCTTGTTATTCTTAGAAACACTCAAAATAAAGTAAGCATAGTTGCCATATTTTCTCCTGAGTTTATTGATGCTTGCTGTATCTGCTTTCTTCTTCCCTAAGTCTTGCATTACCAACAAATCTGTGGGACGGTAAGCTACGCTTATGTTTATATCCCCAACTTTCTTTTCCTTTATCAAACCATTATCAATATCCATCACATAGGCCTGCAACTCTTGTTCATTGGCAACGGTATTTGTACCCTCGCATGCCCAGAACAATGTTGCGCCTATCATTAATATCAATATGTAATTCTTACTCATTTTTTTCTTATTTCGTCCACCGTCGCTATCAACATAGGTGGGTTCATTTAGCACTCACTATTTAATCGCTCGGTCAAAAGTCCTATGTCTTCAAGTCTTATGTCTTTATTCTATTTATGCTAGCTTTCATCTGCTGCATGGCTTAGCTCTCTCCTATCGTCCAGATGACAACCGTTTTATATTTCGTTTTTCATCCACCGAATCCGCTAGTTAATGGAGTAGGTGCGTTCATTGTTCAACACTTACTATTTAACTCCTTTTGTCATCAGTCATACGTCTTTAAGTCCTATGTCTTTATTCTTACATTCCCTCCTTACTCATATATCCTCACTATTCGCTAATTTCTATTCCCTTTTCGCTAAAGCACTACTCCCCAGTATATTTTTTATTGACTCCTTCCAATACCGATTCAGTGATATCTTTGGAGTCCACCGCATACGCTATATTACCAGCATCTGTGGCTGCCAGAATAATTTTATAATTGTGTGCTTCTCCATATTCTTTTAAGTAGGCATTTATCTCTTTGATTACTTCGGTCGTCATTGCCTGATCTTCCTGCCTCGCCTGCTCTTGAATTGCTTTCTGATAATCCACCAATTGCTTTTGTTTGGTGCCTAGCAGTTGTTTTGATAATTCTCTTTCTTTGTCGGTCATGGTCCTACTGTCTTTTTCATATTTTTTGATAGACGATTGCACCTCTGACATAAGTGTATCAATATTGGCTTGCCAAGTGGTGGATTTTTTCTGATACACTTTGCGCGCGTCTAGCATCCCCTTGTATTCATTGATTAGCTTCGAGGAATTGACATAGACTAATTCTTCTTTCTGTGAAAATTGTAAATAGTACAAACCCATTACTGCAAGCAATGTGATGGCTACTATTATTTGTAAAATTCTGTTTGACATATACTGTGGTTTCTGATTTATAGTTTCTAATTCCCAGCTTCCGAATTTTTATTTTCGCTGCCTAATAATTTATTCTTTATTGCATTAATTCTCTCCTGCTTATTTGTTTTTTTGTTTTTTGATAAATCTCCTAAATCAAACCCGAACCTGATGTTCCAAGCCTTTCGATTCGGATTAGTTTTATCATTCAAAAAGTTATAAAGCACAATCACATTCCCCCTGATGCCCTTTGTGAAATTAAAGGTTCTTCCTAAGCCCATAAAAAGCCCGTTGTTCCAGTTTTGCGGAGATGAAGCATCCTTTATCAATACTTTACTATTCGTGGTATGCAATCGTTCAAACTCTACATGTCCAAAAAAACCTTTGTACAGCACGCTCTCAGTAAATATTCTGATACCATAAGCCTCATTCTCTCTGGTGATAAAATACTTTTCATCGCCATCCAGTGATGTCCGGTATGTTCCACTTGCTCCAATCGAAAATTTCTTTGTCAATTGATAAGACAGATTCGGAGATATATCTAGTCCAAAAGGTTTGGATTTATGCAACTGAAAACCCATACCAACTCTTAGCCGCTGTCCCAACAATTTTTCTTTCATCGGGTTTTCTTTTTTCTTCAGTGTATCGCTAACACTTGCGAGGCTTCCGTACTTTTTCTTTAAACTTGACAATTTTTTCTGCGCTTCCTTTAGCTTGTCTTGATGCTGGGCGAAGTAGTCGATGGTTACTTTTTTTGCTTCCTCAATCATTTTTTGCTTTGCATACTCCTCATCCTTTAGCTTTTCCCACTCATCTGTTTGATTATTTATCACCGCCTTCTGATTTCCTAGTTCCTGAACTCCTTCTAGTTTACCTACTTTATTTTCTATGGACTTTGGTGCATCTTGCAATCCATTTTCCGACAGTTGCTCTACCTCTTTTTTATACACATTTACTTGTTCCCCAATCTCTTTCACCTCTCCTATTTTATTATTTATCTTTTCTACCTCCTCAATGTTTTTGATTTTTGCTATTTGTTCATTGGGTATATCTTTTACTTCATTAAGCTTATCACTCCATTCTTTAACCTGGTCTATCTCTCCTATCCCTTCCTTGAGCGTATTAAGTTTAGCATTATCTTTTGTGCTTATTTTAGTGCTCAATTGTGGTAGCTTAGTTTTATCACCTGCCAAATCAGACATTGCATCGCCTATTTCACTATTGGGAGACTTAAAACCAACCTTTTTTCCGACCTCTTTTAACTTATCATCAACTCCTTTTAAAACAGTTAGTTTATTAAGTTTTTGTGCCTTTTTATTTAGTTTGTATTCTAAAGAATCTTTTTTTAGCGTAATCTTATCGTATAATGTATCTACTTTCTCATAGCCTCTACTAATTAACTTGGACACTTTCGTTTCTAGATAACTATATATACTGTCCCCCCTATTGTGTAAAGCATTTGCTCTATCAAATGGGATTTTTGATATGCTATCAATTTTGTGGAGAAAAACCTCATGTGGTAAATTGAGTTTTTGCAGGCTATCTAATTTTTGCTGAACCCATAAGGCATAATAGGTTGAGTCAACTGATTTGTTTTTCAAAGAATCTATCAACTTAGTCTGTGCCTTTAAATTTGGCACACCACATAGTATCCCAACAAATAGGAATGTATTAATAGCCAGTATAACAAATCTCTTCTCCAAAATTAAAAATTATTCACCTACGCAATAAAAAATAAAGTACTATGCTGTAGTTTAAGCGTACAAGGTAAGAAAATTTGGTTCTATATGATTAATAGTGGGTAAAGAACAAATATATTGTTTTCTTTGGAAATGAACAGTATAGAAATATTCCAATTAGCGTTAAATCTTGAGTCTCCATGGTATGTTAAATCGATTGAATTC